>JBDTQM010000012.1:0-35474 GCA_039932175.1 Specibacter sp. | reverse complement strand
ATGGGCGAATGTCCACAACGACCCCCTGCACCTTAAATGCGTGAGGACGGCCGGCAAATGCCGACCGCCCTCACGTGGTGCGTCGAAGATACTAGTTCTTGACAGCTGCCTTCAGCTTGGAGCCAGCGGAGAGCTTCACGCTGTGTCCTGCTGCGATCTGAATGGTCTCACCGGTCTGCGGGTTGCGGCCTGTGCGAGCTGCACGGTCGGTGCGCTCGATGGAGAGCCAGCCCGGGATGGTGATCTTTTCGCCGGCAGCAACTGAGCTCTCGAATACCGAGAAGAGTGCATCCAGAACGCCGTTTACTGCAGTCTGGCTGGTCTCAGCCTTTGCGGCAACTTCAGCAACCAGTTCGCTACGATTCTTAGCCATGTTTGTCCTCCTGGACGATCAAGTAAATCTAATTCCACGCGGTTGCGTGTCAACCACTGCTAGCGAACTTACCAGTTATTCCGCGGAATTCCGGTAAATTTAGCCAATTTCCAGCGATTTACCAGTGAAATTCCCCGGATTCTAGGGTTTTTTCGCTCTCAGCCAACACGTTTTGCCCGCCGCAGGGCGTAACCGCGCCGGGGGCAGCCCCTTCGCAGAAGAGGCGGGCGGGTCTCGAGCGACCCGGCCACCGTGGCCCAAAAGGGCAGCAAAAAGGGCGGCGACCGTAATGGTCACCGCCCTATTTACAACTGGATGCTACCAGCTGGACTTCTTGATACCGGGCAGTTCGCCAGCGTGCGCCATCTTGCGGAAGCGTACACGGGAGATGCCGAACTTCTGGAGCGTTCCACGCGGACGGCCATCGATGGCGTCGCGGTTACGAACGCGTACCGGTGAGGCGTTGCGGGGGAGCTTCTGCAGGCCGAGACGGGCTGCTTCTTTCTCTTCCGGAGTGGAGGCCGGGTTAACGAGGGCCTTCTTCAGGGCGAGACGCTTTTCGGCGTAACGCTCTACGATGACCTTGCGCTGCTCGTTCTTCGCGATCATGGACTTCTTAGCCATAGTCTTAGCGCTCCTCTCGGAATTCGACGTGCTGACGGATCTTGGGATCGTACTTCTTCAGAACCAAACGGTCCGGAGTGTTACGACGGTTTTTGCGGGTTACGTACGTGAAACCGGTACCCGCGGTGCTCTTCAGCTTGATGATCGGACGTACGTCCTTGTCTTTTGCCACTAGAGCTTCACCCCACGAGCGAGAATGTCGGCGACGACGGAGTCAATGCCGCGCACGTCGATGGTCTTGATGCCCTTGACGGAAAGCTGCAACGTGACGTTGCGGCGCAAGGACGGTACCCAGTAGCGCTTCTTCTGGATATTCGGATCGAACCGACGCTTGTTGCGGCGGTGCGAGTGCGAAATGCTATGTCCAAAGCCCGGCTCGGCTCCGGTCACCTGGCAATGTGCTGCCATGATCACTCCTAAATAATGAATGGGAACGGTTCACTGGTGTAAACCGTGCGAGTAGGCAGCGTCCGCCCTTGGACAGCATGATTCCCATCGTTCATTTACATGATGATGGGAAGGTGACCGTCCGGCGAATACCCGAATGCACGCAACTTGAGCCCCTAACTACCGGCCAACGGGAGGGTAATCACCGTAAACCGGAGCAATTGCACACGCTCCGCGCTACCTAGCGCCTACCCAGTCTAGTTCCTTGCAGGGATTAAAACTAATTGGCATACCATACCCGCCCAAGAACGTCGAAGCGGGTGCAAGACATGATTTCCGTGGCGGGCCAGCAGGCGGCACCCGTCGCACATTCTTGGCGTCCGACGTCGAACGACGGCCAGTTCCGCGCTCAGCCCCGGGCCAGCGGCGAACCCAACGTTGGCCAGCGGGCGCTGAGATTGTCGCCTGAGGACACGCCGCGCAGGCGCCGGCTGACCCAGGGGCCCACGTATTCCCTGGTCCAGGCCGCATTCTCCCGCAGTGTCTCGGCCGTGGTCCTGACGGGGATGGCCGGCAGTTCGGGCATGGGAATGCTGACGGTTTCGCCCAATTGCGCCAGCACCCGGTTGGCCATGTTGATGTGGCCGGGGGTGGACATGTGCATCCTGTCGATGCCCCACAGGCGCCAGTCGTTGTACTCGCGGAAACGCCAATAGTCCACAATTTCCGCCCCATGGTTGTCCGCAACTTCGCGCACCAGCTCGTTATAGATGGCCGTGCGGCCGCGAATGCTGGCAAATACCTTGGAGGAGCTGGCGTCGTAGCCGGTGAAGATCAGGACCCTGGCACCTGTGGCCGCCAGCTTGGCAATTCCCTGCGCATAGTTGGCGATCATGGCGTCAATGTCCACTTTGGGGCGCAAAATGTCATTGATCCCTGAATAAATGGTGACGAGTGTGGGCTTCAAGGCCACGGCCGCATCAATTTGTTCCGCGAGAATCTGGCGCATCTTCTTGCCCCGAATGGCGAGGTTGGCATACCCGTAGCGCTCCTCCGGGTGGGCGAGCGCGAGTTGCTCGGCGGCCCGGTCGGCCCAGCCGCGGACCTGGTTGGGCAGTGCCGGATCAGTGTCGCCCAAACCTTCCGTGAATGAGTCGCCCAATGCCACATACCGTGCCGTGAATTCCACGCTTGCTCCTTGCTGCCGTGTCCTGCGCCGGCGTGCAACGAAGCCTGTTTGCAACGGACAGGGCGCAGGGTTGATTACGCTAATCCTATGACTTCGAACCACCCGCACCCCCGTTGAGTTCCCCCGAGACCATCTGGAGCAGCCGGTATCGCGGCGCCACGCTGGGATTCTTCGGCCTGGCGTTCATGGTGGCCTACTCCTTCGCCGCCGTCACCACGGCCATGCCGGCGGCCGCGCGCGACCTCGACGGGCTGCCGCTGTACGGCCTGGCGTTCGGCATCACCATGGCCGCGTCCGTTGTCTCCATGACATTCGCGGCCCTGTGGATTGACCGGTCGGGGCCGCAAAGGCCCTTGCTGGCGGGAGTCGGCATCTACGTGGTGGGGATGCTGCTGTCCGCCTTTGCACCCACCATGGAAATGCTTGTGGCTGCGCGCGCGCTGACCGGTTTTGGCTCGGGCCTGGACAGCGTTGCCCTCTACGTGTGCATCGCCAGGGTGTTTCCGGCGTACTTGCGCCCGCGGATGTTTGGCGCCCTGGCCGCGGCCTGGCTGCTGCCCTCGATTGTGGGTCCGGCGCTCAGCGGTGTGGTGACCGACCACTTTGGCTGGCGCTGGGTGTTCGGGACCGTGCCCGTGCTGGCCGCGGTGGCGGCCGTGCTGGTGGTTCGCGGGACGCGGGGAACCGGCATGAACGCCAAGGTTTCCGCGGAACCCGGCGGGACGGCCGACGGCGTTTCGCGCCGATTGTGGCTCAAGCCGGCCTGGGCCCTGACCGCGTCAGTTGCGGTGCTCATGCTCGGCGATGCCAGCGCCCGCATCCAGCCGTGGTGGCCCGTGGAACTGGGGGCCGCCGTCGTCCTGCTGGGGCTGGCCGTGAACCGGCTGCTGCCGAAGGGAACTTGGCGGGCGGTGCGCGGGCTGCCGTCCCTGATCTTGATGCGCGGGCTCATGGGCACCGCGTTCACGGTCATAGATGTATACCTGCCGCTGTATATGATCGACCAGCGGCACCTGCCGGCTTGGCTGGCCGGGCTGTCGCTGACGGTGGGCGGGGTGACCTGGGCCGTGGGCGCGTGGCTGGCGGGGCGCGGAAAGACGACGCCGGCGCAATCGCTGCGCTGGGGCGCAGCGTTCATGCTGCTGGGCATGCTGGTGGCGGCGCTGGTGCTGCTGCCGGGCTGGCCTGTGTGGATTGCCTGGATTGGCTGGGCGGCGGCCGGTTTTGGCATCGGCCTGGCGTATCCCACCCAGTCCGTGCTGGTGCTCGAGCAGTCCCCCGACAGCGAGCAGGGCAGCAACGCCTCGGCACTGCAGCTGAGTGAGACCCTGTTAACGGCTGCGGCGCTGGGCGTGGTGGGCGCCGTATTCGCGGCACTGCTGCTGTTCGGCGAGGCAGGCTACGTCATGGCGTTTGGCGTGGCCTGCACCCTTGGCCTGGGGACGGTTCTGGTCTCGCGCCGCACCGCCTGACAGCAACACGGCCTGGCGCAGTACGGCCTGGCGCAGTACGGCCTGACGGGTGGGGCTGCGGCAGTGGGCAGTGCCTAGGAAACCGATTCCAGCTCGTCGCCAACCCGCCCCTCGACGCCGGCAGCAATGAGTGCAGCATAGGCGCCGCCTGCGGTGCGGAGGGCCGACGGCGTGCCCACCTCCACAAGTGACCCTTGCGAAAGCACCGCCAGCTGGTCTGCTTCCTCCACGGTGGAGAGCCTGTGCGCAATGGTCAGCGTGGTCCGGCCCGAGGCCAGGTGGTCCAGAGCCAACTGAACGGCAGCCTCAGTGGTGTTGTCCAGGGCGGAGGTTGCCTCATCAAGAATCAAGACCCGCGGATTGCGCAGAATGGTCCGGGCAATGGCCAGCCGCTGCTGCTCGCCGCCGGAGAAACGGTAGCCCCTGGCACCCACCAGGGTGTCCACGCCCTCCGGGAGCCCTGCCACCAGGTCTGCTATCTGGGCGGAGGCAAGCGCCTGCCACAAGGTGACGTCGTCGGATCCGGGGGCGGCAAGGAGCAAATTCTCGCGGATTGAGGCGTGCACCAGGTACGTTTCCTGGGACACCACACCCACAATGCGGGCCAGCACGTCCGGGGCAATGTCCCGGACATCCACCCCGTCGATGGTGACGCGGCCGCCGGTGACATCATGCAGCCGGGGCACCAGCGCCCCAAGCGTTGACTTGCCGGAACCCGTGGGGCCAACCACGGCCGTTGTGGTGCCGGCGGGCAGCGCAAGGGTGATTCCGCGCAAAACATCAGGGCCGCCGTCGTACGCGAAATGCACGTTGTCAAAACGGACCTCGCCACGCACCAGGGCAGGATCCAGCGCCACGGGTGAAGCGGGCGCGGCAATGTCGGGGACCAAGTCGAGGTATTCAAAGATGCGGCTGAACAGGGCCATGGCGCTCACCCATTGCACGCCAAGGTTCAGCAGGCCCATGATGGGGCGGAAAATGGTGGCTTGCAGCGCCGTGAACGCCACGATGGTGCCGATGCTCATGGTGTTTCCGGGCAGGCCGCCGGCGAAGTAAATCAACGCCGGGATGGCGGAGAAGATGATGCCCATGGTGGCCATCCGCCAGCGCCCGGCCAGCTGCGAGCGCAGTTCCAGGCCTATGAGCCGCTGGGAGCTGTCCGTGTAGCGGGCGGCGTCGCGGTCAGTGGTGCCCAGCGTCTTGGCCAGGCGCATCCCGGAGATGCTCAGCCCCTCCTCCACATAGGTGTTCATGGTGGCGAGTTCGGCCTGCATGGTGGAGGTGATGTCGCGCCGCAGCAGGGCCACCCGGCGGGAGAACCATACGGCCGGCGGGATGACGATCAGGGACAGGAGCGACAGTTGCGGGGACAGGACAATCATGGCGGCCGCCGTGGCAACAGCCGTTGTCACGTTGGAGGCAACGCCTGTTGCGGTGGAGGTGATGACCGACTGCATGCCCGAAATGTCATTGTTGAGCCGGGACTGCACCTCGCCGCTGCGGGTCCGGGTGAAGAATGCCAGGGACTGTTTTTGCAGGTGCGCAAACAAGCCGGTGCGCAGGGTGTGCATGATCTTTTGCCCCATGGACGTTGTCATCCACGTTTGCACCACGCCAATGAAGGCCGTGGCGGCGGCAATGGCAATCATGGCACCGGCCAGCCATGCCAGCAGGGGCAGGTCCCTGGCGGGCAGTGCCGTGTCAATGATGCCACGGACTAAAAACGGCTGGGCCAGGCTGATGATGCTGGATGCACTGATCAGCAGTACGACGACGGCGATGCTCGCCTTGTGCGGGGCAAACAGGGCGGCAACGCGCGTCAAACTCACGGGATGGCGCTTGATTTGCGCCTTGTCGGCCGGGTTGATGCGGGCCGGGCCGCGGCCCTTATGGTCTAAGGAGCCGTCAAAGTCTGCGGAGCCGGAAGTGTCACGGCCGGGCCTTTGTTTTTGTTCGGGAGTTCTCTCCGTCATGAGCGCCACCTCCAATGGTGTGCGGGGTGCGGGACTCGCACCAACTAATACCGAGGTTACCTCACTATGTGGTTAGTCGTCAACTTTAGTATGCTGGTTGGCATGGCTCCCCATGACGATGCACCCGACCTTGGCGAACTCTTCCACGCGGCATTTCGCGGGCTTCGGCGCACCTGGGCCGAACAATTGGCGCCCTGGGAGCTGACCCCGCATCAGTGGCGGGCCCTGATGACATTGATGCGCCGCCGCCCGGACATGCCCGCAGCGGTTGCCGCTTCCGGTGAGGCCGGCTGTGGTGCCGGAGACGTCCGGCTCAAGGAGCTGGCCGAACGCCTGCGCATCGCCCCGCGCTCGGCCACCGAGGTGGTTGACCAGCTCGAGGCCAAGGGCCTGGTCCGCCGCGACCCGGACCCCACGGACAGGAGGGCCACCCTCATCGTGGCCACCCCGGCGGGGCAGGAACTGTTTGCCGGCATCCAGGCCGAACGCCACGACAAGTCCATGGAGTACTTTGCCAGGCTCAACGAGGCGGACCGCGCCGAGCTGGCCCGCATTCTGGGCCAGCTCCACGACTGAGACGCTCTCGCAGCAATGGTCAGATTCAGGGCGACGCTATCGCACCGCCCGAATGGACGTGCGATAGCGTTCGCGAAAAATGCACCATTGCCGCGAGAGCGTGTAAAAAAATCCGACCATTGCTGCGAGAGCGTCTGGAGGGGGCGGCTCACGCCGTAACGCGGCCGCCTTGGACGACGGTCCTCGGCCGGGCCGGATCCCACAGCACTGAGCCGTCGTCGAACGGGTTCCCGTCAAGGATCACCACGTCTGCGTGCGCCCCAACGCCAATGCGGCCAAGCGCGGAATCCTGCAGAATCTCGGCATTGACGGTTGTCATGGACCTGAGGGTGGCGAGGACGCCGGACGCTTCGGCCTGCAGTCGCACACCCTCCAGCTGATCGCTTTCCAGATCGCCCATCAGGTCCGAGCCGAAGCCAACTTTGACACCAGCCTCCAATGCCAAGCCAATGGCCGCCTTGCCTGCCGAAAGCACCTCGGCGTTCTTTCGCGCTGAGGTGGGGTGCAGCCCCAGCGCCTCGCCCCTGCGGTCCATGGCGTCGTAGGCCGCCAGCGTTGGCACCAGATAGCTCCCGTGACGGGCCATGAGCTCGGCGGTTTCCTTGTCCAGGAGATTTCCGTGCTCAATGGTTCGCACACCATTTTCAACCGAGTGCCTGATGGCCTCGGGCGAATACGCATGGGCCGCCACATAACTATTGCGGCGGGCGGCTTCCTCCACGACGGCCTGTATCTCCGCCGCCGAGTACTGCGGCACCCGGATGGGATCCGTCAATGAGACAACGCCGCCGGAGGTCATGATCTTAATGGCGTGGCTGCCCGTGCGGAACCTGTCCCGGACGGCTTTGCGAAGATCATCCACACCATCAACCACTGCACACATGTGGCCCTGGCTGAAGCATAGGTCCAGGTCTTCGGCACGCGGGTCGCCGTGCCCGCCCGTCTGGCTCAGGGCGGGACCAGTGAAGAGGTATCGCGGCGACGCAAACACGCCTTCCCGCACCGCCTTTGCCAAGCCAATGTCGCCCCCGGCCACATCACGCACAGTGGTGAATCCCCGCTTCAGCGCCGCACTCAGACGCCGCGCCCCCACCAGGGCCGCGTAGCTCAACGGCCCCTTTTCCACCTCAAAACCGCCCAGCCCCACGGCGTAGGCGTGGAAGTGCGCATCGATCAGGCCCGGGACAACTGTTGCCCCGCCGGCATCAATGACCTCACCCACGGCCGCCACATCGCCAACTGCCTCAATGACGCCGTCGCGCATCACAATGGATCCTGGGAGAAGGTCGGCGGACCAGCCGTCAAAAATCAGGGCATTGCGTATTGTCAGCACCCGGGGGACGCTCACGGCTGCCCTTCAGCGGAGCTGGTGCCGGAGCCGTCGATGTTGACCAGCCACGGCACGCCGAACTTGTCGGTCAACATGCCAAAAGCGTCACCCCAAGGCGCCTGGGTGAGCGGCTCGGCAATGGTTGCGCCGTCGGCAAGCTTGTCCCACCAGCCGCGCAGCACGGCTTCCTCGTCACCGGAGAGGGAGACGCTGGAGTTGGGGCTGAACTTCATGTGCCCGGGAACGTCGGCACCCATGAGCACCACGTCGTTGTCCCCCGTCAGCATGCCGTGCATGATCTGGTCCTTCTCGACCGGATCCTCGGAGGCCTGGTAGTCGCCAAACGTGCTCAGTGCAAGCGTGCCGCCAAAGACCGTCTGGTAAAACTCCATGGCTTCCTTGGCGCTGCCCTGGAAATTCAGGTAAGGGTTAAGTCGTGTGGTCATGAAGCTGCTCCTTGATGAAACCGCGGAGAGGGGAAGGCCCGGTCCGGATGAGTGAAATTATGCCCCGATTCCCGGCCCCCGTCAGCAGTTGAGAGCAACAAGTTCTAGGACAGTGCCTGCCCCTGGCGCCAGTAGCCCATGAACGCCACCGCGTTCCTGTCCATGCCGACGTCGCGCACCAGGTAGCGGCGCAGCCCCCGAATGGTTGCAGCCTCCCCGGCAATCCACGCGTACAGGCCGTGGCTGGTGGTGGCTGCAGGGGTTTCCCACAGGATGGTGGCGTCAACATCCACATCCTCGGGTTCCTCACCGGGCTCGCACGCAGCTGGCGCAAGCAGGGCGCGGACCTGCTGGGTCAAGGCCTGGCCATGCGGGTTCCCGCCCCTGGCCAGCCAGCGGACTTCCACATTGGCCGGCGTCGAAATGTCCAGGAAGTCACCGGCGGTGGGGACCTCCAGAACGGCATGCCCGGCAATGTGTGCCGGCAGCGTTTCCAGGATGGCGGCTATGGCCGGAACGGCCGTCTCGTCCCCCACGAGCAGCAGGCGTTCGGCCGCGCCGGGCGCAAACTCAATGCCCAGGCAGTCGCCCCACCGCGCGCACGGGCCCACCAGCAGCAACGGATCCCCCGGCTGCGCCGCCGCAGCCCATTCGGCCGCCGGGCCGGATCCGCCGTGCAGGTGCAGCACAAAGTCAATGTCCAGCTCGGCCGGAATGGCTGGCCGGTCATCCGATGCCGGCACCGCCGGACGCAGTGCACGGACCGTATAGGTGCGCATGACCCCGCGCACCGTTTCATCCACGGCGAGCCAGTTTTGGTACCAGTCGTCCTGCAGCGAGCCGCGGATGTTGCTCAATTCCGGCAGTGCATGGCCGGGCGAGGGAATCATGACCTTGACGCGCAGGTCAAGGGTCTCCCCGTCGGCGTTGGAGCCAAAGAGGGCAAGGTCCTGGCCAACAAACGTAATGCGGCGGAAATGCCCGCTCAGCTGCTGCACGGCACTGACCCGCAGCCAGAAGGCCCGCATGGGCTTGATCGGGTCCGCCTCAACGGCTGCACTGTCCAGGATTGCCGAGCTCACGCCTGTACTCCTTCTGCCGCGGGAACGCATCCCGGCACTACGCATGTCAATTGGGTGGCCGCGGCCTCCGCCAGCAGCGCCGCCCGCCGCCCAATGGGAACCACCATGGGTGTGCCCACCACGGGATCGGCCACCACCACCGATTCCAGCCCAAAGACGTCCTGCACCAGCCCGGCCGTCAGCACCTCCCCCGGCGCACCCTGGGCCACAATGGCGCCAGCTTTCATGGCAATCAAGTGATCGGCATAGCGCGCAGCCAAATTCAGGTCGTGCAGCACTATCGCCACAGTGATGCCGCGCCTGGCATTGAGCTCGGAGACAACATCCAGGACCTCCACCTGATGGGCCAAATCCAAGTATGTGGTGGGCTCATCCAGCAGCAGCACGTCGGTCTCCTGCGCCAGGGCCATGGCGATCCAAACACGCTGGCGCTGCCCGCCGGACAATTCGTCAACGCTCCGCTCGGCCAGCTCGGCCGTGCCCGTGACGGCCAGCGCGGCCGCGACGGCGTCGTCGTCGGCCGGGGTCCACTGCCTGAACCAGCCCTGGTGCGGGCTGCGGCCGCGGCCCACCAAATCGGCCACTCTGATGCCGTCCGGCGCCGTGGGGGTTTGCGGCAGGATGCCCAGTTCGCGGGCCAGTTCCCGGGTGGGGACCTTGTGAATGTCGGTCCCGTTCAGATGGACGACGCCGGAACTTGGCTTGAGCAGCCTGGCCAGACCCCTGAGCAGGGTGGATTTTCCGCAGGCGTTGGCTCCCACGATGATTGTCACCTTGCCGGCGGGCAGCTCCACGGAAAGGTTCTCCACGATGGACCGCTCGCCGTACCCCAGCGACAGTTCGCTGGCGGACAGGGTTGCGGCTCGGTGCGCTGAATGATCTGTCATCTCAGCCTCCTTGATTGGCACGGTTGGATGAGATGAGCAGCCACAGCAGGAAGGGCGCACCCAAGGCTCCTGTGACGACGCCCACGGGCAGGGAGACGCCCGGGATGGCGTTGACGCCCACAAAGTTTGCGGCCAGCACAATGACTGCGCCCACCAACGCGGAAAGCGGCAAGCTGGCTGCTCCCCCGTTGAGCCGCTTGGCGATGGGTCCGGACAAAAATGCCACGAAGGCTATGGGGCCGGCGGCGGCTGTGGGAAACGCCGCCAGCAAGACGCCCAGAATGGTCAGCAGCAGCCGGGCACGCGGGACGTTGAAGCCAAGTCCGGACGCCGTGTCATCACCCAGGGCCAGGCCGCGCAGCTCACGCGATCCGGCGGCGGCGAACGGCAGCAGGATCAGCAGCGCCACGGCCAGGATGGCGACCCGTTCCCAGTTGGCCGAATTCAGGGACCCCGTCAGCCACACCATGATTTCCTGGGCGTTGGTGATGTCGGCCCGGGACAGCAGGAACGTGACGGCCGCCTGCATGAATGCGGCTGCGCCAATGCCAATGAGAATCAGTCCGGTTCCGCCCCGGCCGCGGGCCAGGACCGTGATAAGCAGTGCCACCGCCAGGGCCCCAACAATCGCCGCCACTGAGACTCCCGCACCCCGCACCCCGAAGATCACGACGGCGGCCACAGCTGTTGCGCTGGCGCCGTAACTGATGCCGATGATGTCCGGGCTGGCCAGCGGGTTGCGCAGCATGGACTGGAAAATGGCGCCGGCCACGCCAAACGAGGCACCGGCCAGCAGGCCCAGTACGGCCTGCGGGAACTTGTTCTCCATGACGATGAAACTGGCCCCGGGGATGGTTTGCCCGCCCAGCATGGCAAAGAAATCGGGGACGGTGACCGTGTAGCTGCCCAGCAGAATGTTGACCGCGAGCAACGCCGCAACCAGCAGGCCCACGGATGCCGTGAGGATGGTTTTGCGGCGGCGCGGCCCCTTGCGCTGCCGGCGCACCCAGGCGCCCGTGGTCCGGTCCTGGAGAATGGTCACAGTTCGGCCTGCTTTCCGCGGCGCACCACGGCAATGAACACCGGGGCCCCGAGCATGGCGGCCAGGATGCCCGCAGGAACCTCGCCGGGGAGCAGAATGACGCGCCCAATGACGTCTGCCAGCAGCAAAATCGACGGCGCGGCAAGTAGGGACAGCGGCAGCAGCCAACGGTAGTCAGGCCCCACAAGTCCGCGCAGCAGGTGCGGGACCACCAAGCCGATGAAGGCTATGGGGCCGGCCAGCGCCGTGGCGGAGCCGCACAACAAGACAATGCCCAGGGCGGAAAATGCCCGGCCCAGGCTGGGGCGCTGGCCCAGCCCGCGAGCCATGTCATCCCCCAGGGCGAGAGTGTTCAGGAGCCGCCCGGTGCCCAGCAAAATCAAGGCACCCACCACAACAAACGGCAGCACGGCCAGAATGGCTTCCCACGATTTTCCGGCCAGCGCGCCCACCTGCCAGCTGCGGAACAGCTCCAGTGAATCCTGGCTGGAGACCAGCATGGCACTCATGAGTGAGCCCATGCCTGCCGAAATGGCGGCACCGGCCAGGGCCAGCTTGACGGGTGTGGCGCCGCTGCGGCCCAGGCTGGCCACCGTGTAAACCACCACGGCGGCAACGGCACTGCCCACGAAAGCAAACCACAGGTAGCTGGAGATGCTGGCGGCACCAAAAAAGAATATTCCTGCCACGACGGCCAAGGCCGCCCCGGCGTTCACGCCCAGGATCCCGGGATCGGCGAGGGGGTTGCGGGCCACGCCCTGCATGGAGGTTCCGGCCAGGCCAAGCGCCAGGCCCACCATGAGTCCTGCCGCAGTGCGCACCATGCGGGCGTGAACCACGGCATGGTCGCCGTTGCCTGGATCGAAATTGATCAGCGCATCCACCACCGTTGCCGGGGCAATGCTGCGCGCCCCCACGGCAAGGGACAGCAGGGCAATCAGGCACAGGACAGCCGCCAAGGCTGCAAGCCACACCAGCTTGCGGGCTGTGTGGATCTTTGCGGCGGTCGGCGCGGTGCCGGACTTGGCGATCCCCCCGGGCACCCCGGAGGTTGCGGGGGAAGGCGTCAGGGCCGTTTCCGGCGCGGCGCTTCCCCCCGCAACAACTGGTGTGCTTCTCATGCGTGGATCCTTAGGCCTTGTCCGCTGCCTCTGCCAGCTGCGGCAGGAAGGCATCCAGGGCCCAGGGCAGGCTTAGGGGGGACGACGCCGAGATGGCCAGGGTGAGCATCTGGTCCGAGTCGGCCACGAAGGCGCCCCTCTTCACGGCGGGGATCTGGCCCAGCAGCGGGTCGGCAACGATGGCTGCCTTGGACTTGTTGTCAGGCACCCAGCTGACGAATACCTGGGAGTCCAGTTCGTTCGCCTTCTCGGCGGACCAGGGCAGGTAGAACTCCTTGGTTTTCTTCTCCGCCTCAACCACCACGGGGGCCAGCGTCATGCCAATGCTTTTCAGGAACTTGGGGCGGTTGTCGCCGGAGAGGTACACGTTGACGCCGTCGCTCTTGGCGGGCTCCAGGTTGCCGTAAATGAAGGTCTTCCCGGCGATCTGCGGGTACTTTGCAGCCTGGTCCGCGATGGTCTTCTCAGTGGCTTCGATGAGGTCCTTGGCGGCGGCGGACTTGCCCAGCGCGGCGCCAATCATGGTGGTGGAATCCTGCCAGGACGTGCCGTAGGCGGTCTCCGGGAAGGCAATGACGGGTGCGATCTTGCTCAGCTTGTCATAGTCTTCCTGCGTCAAGCCCGAGTAGGCCGCAAGAATGATGTCCGGAGTGGTCTTGGCGATCTCGGTGAAGTTGATGCCGTCGGTCTCGGAGTACAGGGCCGGCGCCTTGGCGGTTCCGATGGCAGCGCCGGCCTTCTCCAGGGCGGCATCCTTCCATGCTGTGGAGAACTTGTCGTTGCCGCCCCATTCGTTCTTGGGCATGCCCACGGGGACCACGCCAAGTGCAATGGCGACGTCGTCATTGACCCAGGAAACCGTGGCCACACGCTGCGGGGCCGCCTTGATGACGGTCTCGCCGTAAATGTGCTTGACGGTGACGGGGAACGTGTCTGCGGCAGCCTGCGTATTCTGCGAACCCGCCCCGCCAATGGCACCGGTTGAGCAGCCGGCAAGGCCCACTCCCAACGCTGCAACGGAAGCAAAGAGGCCAAGCTTCAGACCCTGACGACGCGAAAATTCCATGGCGATTCCTAACGTGACCCCAACTGAGACTTGCCATCCTTAGGCAAGCCTTAGCTACATTACGGCATTAAAATTCATTAGGAAACATTTTGCTGCCCTATTAAGATTATGGGCAATCTCACAGCGGACTACGGTGCCGGCGTGCGCAGCGTCCAGTGCGATTCATCCAGGCCACGGACGAGCCTGGCGCCAATGCGGGCCAAATCGGCCACATCCTTCGCATCCAGCTGGTCAAAGACCACTGTCCGCACGGATTCCACATGTATTGGGGCGAGCTCGCGAATGAGATCAAGGCCCACGCCCGTAATGGCCACCTCGGTGACGCGGGCATCGTCCACATGGACGGACCGCTCCACATATCCGCGTCCCTGCAGCTTCCTGACGACATGCGAAAGCCTTGACAGGGATGCGCTGGTCCGCGCGGCAAGTTCACTCATGGGCAGGGTTGCCCCAGTCTCCTCGGAGAGCATGGCCAGCACATTGTACTCAAAGAGGGACAATTTGGCTGCCTGCTGGAGCGGGGACTCGAGCGCCCCGGGCAGCAGCGTGGTGATGGACAGCAGCGCCAACCACGCAACTCGTTCTTCGGCGCCCAGCCAGCGCGGTTCCAGCTCAGTCATGGCGCCATCTTTTCACAATTCGGCCAACTGGCGGGTCCTCCGAAACTTTTTACTTGAGGCTTCAACTAAATGAATCCATACTTTAGTTGTAGCTTCAAGTAAACGATTTCCACTCATTCATCGAGAAAGCTAAGGACCATCATGAACACCATCACCGGTACCGGAAACATGGCACGCGGCATTGCCGCCCGAGCCCTGACTGCCGACCGCAACGTTGAAGTCCTCAATCGCGACCCGGACAAGGCCGCCGCAGTGGCCGCCGAACTGGGCACCACCGTCTTTCCGGCACTGTCTCTGCCGGCACTGTCTCTGCCGGCACTGGGGGCCGGGCCCCCGCCGGCGCGCTGGTTGCCGGCGAAACGGACGGCCAGATTCTTCGACGGCTTCACCGCCGGCGACATGCGGAGGCGACAGCTGCCGTGGCCGACGGCGGAATGCGCACCATCGTAGTTGGCGCCCTGAAGCGTTCACGTGAGCTGGAAGGCTTCCAGTTCCTGGTCATGACCCGCCAGGTCAACCCTGCCTTCGAGGCGTTCAGCTCGAACACCGGGCTGAAGATCGTCGGCTGAGCCCTGATCTCTCCCTTACGGCTCTCAGGCGTCCACTGGTCGTGTTGGGGCCGTGCCGTTTCCAAACGGGCACCCACCCAGTGACTCCCGGCCGTGCGCCGTCGACCACCCCGAGATGTCCGGGCCCGTCGGAATGATCCGGGTGGGGTTCAGATCCTCATGCACCACGTAATAATGCGCCTTGATCTGCTCAAAGTCCACGGTGTCACCAAAGCCGGGAGTCTGAAAGAGGTCACGTGCGTAGGCCCACAGGACAGGCATCTCGCTGAGCTTGTTACGGTTGCACTTAAAATGCCCGTGGTAGACGGCGTCGAAGCGGACAAGGGTGGTGAACAGGCGGACGTCGGCCTCGGTGATGGTTCCGCCCATGAGGAAGCGCTGTGTGGCCAGGCGCCCCTCCAGCCAGTCAAGGGCCGCAAACAGCCGCCCATATGCTGCGTCGTAGGATTTCTGGCTGCCAGCAAAACCACACCGGTAAACACCGTTGTTGACCTCGGTGAACACGCGCTTGTTGACCACGGCCATCTCCTCCCGCAACGCCTCCGGATACAGATCCGGGGCTCCCTCACGATGGAACTCCGTCCACTCGGTGGAGAAGTCAAGGGTTATTTGCGGGAAATTGTTCGTCACCACGGCGCCGCTGGCAACATCCACCAAGGCCGGGACTGTGATGCCGCGCGGGTAATTGGGGGTGCGCTTGAAGTAGGCGTCCTGCAGGCGTGCAATCCCCAAGACGGGGTCCACCCCACCCTCATCCAAGTCGAAGGTCCAGGAGCGCACGTCATGCACGGGGCCGCACACGCCAAGGGAGATGGCGTCTTCGAGGCCCAGCAGGCGGCGGACAATGGTTGACCTGTGCGCCCACGGGCAAGCCCGTGCCACCACCAGGCGGTACCGGCCGGCTTCCACGGGGTAGCCGTCGGCAGCGTCGCGGGTAACCCGGGACTCAATATAGTTGGTGTCCCGGGTGTATTCGCCACCAGTGACGTAGCTGCCCTGGGTGCCGAAGTCAGGCTCCGCGGCGGAGTTTGTGTCCATGTGGTCATCCTAAGACACCAGACTCACCCTCCGAGACGCTTTACGCGGCAAATGCAGCCTGCCTATGATCAACAGGCACAAGGTGAACGATCCGCAAGAACGCCACCCAGAGTCAGGACCCTCCCATGACGGCCCAAGAATCCACCGTCGCAGCACAGGCAAGCAGCACGTCCGGGCAGAAATCCGCCGGGCTGAACGGTCGCGCCATGGTTGAATTCCGGGGCGTCAGCAAGGCCTATCAATCGGGCCATCCGGCAGTTGACAACCTCAGCCTGAGCATTGAAACCGGCAAGATAACCGTCTTTGTTGGCCCCTCGGGCTGCGGCAAGACCACGTCGCTGCGCATGATCAACCGGATGGTGGAACCCACTTCCGGCAGCATTACCGTAGGCGGGCGAGATGTGGGCACCATCCCCGCACCTGAGCTGCGCCGCTCCATGGGCTACGTGATGCAACAGTCCGGCTTGTTGCCGCACCGCACAGTCCTGGACAACGTCGCCACAGTGCTCCGGCTCAACAAGGTGCCGCGCACCCAGGCCAGGAAGCGCTCCCTGGAATTGCTGGAGACAGTGGGTTTGCCGGCTTCCATGGCAAGGCGCTACCCCAACCAGCTCTCCGGCGGGCAGCAACAGCGTGTGGGCGTGGCCCGGGCGCTGGCCGCCGATCCCCCCGTTTTGCTCATGGACGAACCCTTCTCGGCCGTGGACCCGGTGGTGCGCTCTGAACTGCAGCAGGAGCTGCTGCGGCTGCAGCGGGACCTGGCCAAAACCATCATCTTCGTCACCCATGACATCGACGAGGCCACCGTTCTGGGCGACACCCTGGCAGTGTTTGCCAGCGGTGGCCGCGTGGCCCAATACGCGCCTCCGGAAGAAATTCTCCGGGCCCCCATTAATGACTTTGTGGCCGGCTTTGTGGGCCGTGACCGCGGTTTCCGGCGCCTGTCCTTCAGCCCCGGTGATGCCCTGCCGGTCCATCCCGTTCCGACCGCCCTGTGGGATGCTGCCTTGCGGAATGCTGTTGCCACCCCGGACAACGCCGGTGCGCCAGCCGCACCAACTGCCCAGGCGGTGCCCGGGTGGATTCTGGCGGTGGACGCCCACAACCGCCCGCAGGGATGGCTGGCCCAAAATTCCGGCCCTGGGTCGACGCCGGATCAGCTGATTCCCGGTGGATCACTGTTCCACAGCGGAGATCCCCTGCGCAACGCCTTGGACGCCGCCCTGTCCTCCCCCTCGGGATTGGGTGTTGCCGTTGACGGCGACGGACAGGTGGCGGGCGTGCTCAAGGCAGCAGAAGTTTTGGCAGCAATTGAAGCCGCGCGGGAAAGTCGGTCCTGATGCAGTGGTTCATGGCCAATCTGCCGCAAGTGCTGAACCTGACCGGCTACCACCTGATCCAGGCTGTGGTACCCCTGGTGCTCAGCGTCCTGATCGCCATCCCCTTGGCCCAGCTTGCAAGGGTCAACAAGGTGGCCGGCGGCGTCATCCTCTCGTTTGGCTCCCTGCTGTACACCGTCCCGTCGCTGGCCTTGTTCGTGATTCTGCCAAGCATTCTGGGCACCAGGATCCTGGACTTTTCCAACATCATTGTGGCGTTGACCATCTATGCCGTGGCGTTGTTGGTCCGCTCCACCCTGGATGCCCTGAACTCGGTGGATGACACCATCCGCCAGGCCGCCACAGCCATGGGGTACAAGCCGTTGCAACGATTCCTGGGCGTTGACCTGCCATTGTCCATCCCGGTGCTTTTTGCCGGGTTGCGCGTCATATCCGTCAGCAACATTTCACTCGTGAGCGTTGGTTCCCTGCTGGGAATTCCCAGTTTGGGCTTCCTGTTCACCGACGGCCTGCAAAGAAACTTCCCCACCGAAATCATTGTGGGAATTCTGGGCACCCTGGTCCTGGCGTTGTTGATGGATGTGGTGCTGGTGATGTTGCAAAAACTCCTCACACCGTGGCTGCGGGCGGCCAAGGCAGCGCCGTCCCTGCCCGCTGAGGCGCACACCGCAGGGGCAGAGGCATGAGTTTGTGGGCCGCGGCGCTGCCCGCCACCCAGTACACGGGCACAAATCCCTTCAGCCAGGGCTGGGAATGGCTCAGCGATCCAGTGAACTGGGAAGGCCCCTTGGGCATTCCCACACGGCTCGTGGAGCATTTGGGCTACTCGGCACTGACACTGTTGTTGTCGCTTGTCATAGCAGTCCCCCTGGGACTGTATGTGGGGCACACCGGCCGGGGACGCGGCGTGGTCATTTCCCTTGCCGGCATGCTGCGCGCCCTGCCAACACTGGGCGTCATGACACTGTTTGCCCTCATTGCCACATCGTCCCTGTCCCTCATGCCGGCGGTCTGGGCACTGGTGCTGCTGGCCGTGCCGCCCATTTTGACTGCCACGTACGCGGGGATTGCCGCCGTGGACCGGGAGCTTGTAGATGCCGCGCGCAGCATGGGCATGACCGAACGGCAGATCTTGTTTGGTGTTGAAGTTCCCAACGGGCTGACAGTGATGCTGGGCGGATTCCGCTCGGCCGTGCTGCAGGTGGTCTCCACCGTGGCAGTGGTGGCCTTCATCAGCCTTGGCGGGCTTGGGCGGTACATCATTGACGGCTTGGCGGTACAGGATTACGGTCAAGTACTGGGTGGCGCGGTGGTTATCGCCGCACTGGCCATTGTCCTTGACGGCCTGCTGGGGTTGGTGCAGCGCGCAGTGATTTCGCCAGGCCTGAAGAAAGCCAGGACAGTCCCCGGGCCGCCAGTTCCGGCCCGGGAACCCACCATGTCAAAAACAACAGCCAGTCTTACAGGAGACAAATCATGACGAAGAATTCCCTGCCCACCCGCCGCGCATTCCTTGGGGCAGCAGCGGGGCTTTCAGTTGCCCTTGCCGCAACAGCCTGCGGCGGCGGCACCCCCTTGGGCGAATCCAGCGGCGGATCGGCCGGAGCGGGGGGCACAGTGGTGGTGGGTTCGGCCAACTTCCCCGAAAATGCCATCCTCGCCGAGATCTATGCCGGCGCGTTGAACGCGGCGGGGGTCACGGCCACCACCAAGCTGAACATTGGTGCCCGCGAGGTCTACATGAAGGCGCTGGGGGACGGCTCCATCGATGTGGTGCCCGAATACACCGGCAACCTGCTGGGATACCTTGACGCCGGCAACACGGTCATTGACGGTCCCGGGATACTGGCAGCCCTCCCCGCCAAACTTCCTGCAGGCTTGAGCATTTTGACGCCCGCGTCCGCAGAGGACAAAGATGCAATAGTTGTTACGGCGCAGACGGCTGCCAAATACAAGCTCACGTCCATTGCGGACCTGGCACCTGTGTGCAGCCAACTGACCCTGGCGGCGCCGTCGGAATTTTCGACCCGCCCGTACGGCCTGCCCGGGTTGAAGAAGCTCTACAACTGCGTGCCCAAGAGCTTTGTGCCCTTTAGCGCCAGCTCCGAGGCACTGAACCTCAAGGCCCTGTTGAACAATGAGGTTCAAATTGCCGACATCTTCACCACCTCCCCGGAAATCACAGCAAACAAGCTGGTTGTTTTGGAAGATCCCAAGGGCTTGATCGGCGCCCAGCAGGTAGTCCCCGTGGTCAAGACGGAAAAGCTCAATGACGACGCAAAAACTGCATTGGACGCTGTATCCAAGCAGCTGACCACGGCGGATTTGATTGCCCTGCGCACCCAGGTTGAGGGCTCGCAGAAGATGGACCCCAAGGCCGCGGCAGCGCAGTGGCTCAAGGACAAGGGCATCACCAAGTAAGGAGCCGTCATGGCCGCCACGGAGAAAGCTGCGATTGTTGATGTTGTTGTGCTGGGCATGGGTCCGGGAGGCGAGTCGGTGGCCGGTGAGCTGGCCGCCGCCGGACTGAAAGTGGTGGGCGTTGAGTCCAGGCTGGTGGGTGGAGAATGCCCCTACTACGGCTGCGTCCCCACCAAAATGATGGTCCGGGCCGGCAACGCCGTGGCTGAGGGGCTGCGCATTCCCGGCCTGGCCGGCCAGGCCCAGGTCAGCGCCGACTTCTCCGTGGTGGCCAAGCGCATCCGTTCCGAGGCCACCGACAACTGGGACGACGCCGTCGCCGCCAAGCGCTTCACCGACAAGGGCGGGCAGCTGGTTCGCGGCACCGGCCGGCTCACCGGGCCGCGGGAGGTCACAGTGTCCCTGCCCGACGGCGGCGAGCGCACCTTCCGTGCACTCCTTGCCGTGGTGCTCAATCCGGGCACGAATCCTGCTGTCCCCCCAGTTCCCAGCCTGTCCGGGACACCGTACTGGACCAATCGGGAGGCAGTCCAGGCCACCGAGGCACCCGCGTCACTGGTCATTTGGGGTGCGGGCCCCATTGCCGTGGAGCTGGCGCAGGCCTTTGCCCGCTTTGGCTCAAAAGTGACAGTTGTGGCACGCGGACCGGCGCTGCTGTCCCGCGAAGAACCCGAGACCGCCAAACTTTTGTCCGAGGTCTTCCACAGCGAGGGCATCAAGATCCTGCACAATGCCGCCATCACTGCTGTGCGGCACTCGGCGGCTGTCTTCCGCATTGACGTGACGGACTCCGCCGGCAAGGCCAGGCGCCTGCGCGCCGAGAAGTTCCTGGTGGCCACCGGCCGCACCCTGGCATTGGCTCCCCTGAATCTGGCGGACGCAGGCATCGAGTGGGACGGCAAGGCGCCGCCTGCGGTGGACGCCCACATGCAGCTGGCTGAAGGGCTGTACCTGATTGGCGACGCCGCAGGAGCCGGGGCTTTCACTCACATGTCCATGTACCAGGCCAACATTGTGGCCGGCCGCATCCTGGCCAAGCATGCCAAGCAGCCGGACAGGGGCCCCGTGGAATCACACGCCGTGCCCCGCGTGACGTTTACGGACCCGGAGATTGGCGCCGTCGGGCTCAGCGAAAAGCAGGCCCGGGAGGCGGGGCTGACCATCAGGGTGGGTTACACCAAGGTGGGCGCATCCACGCGCGGCTGGATTCACAAATCCGGCAACCAGGGCTTCATCAAAGTCATCGAAGACACCACAACAGGTGTCTTGGTGGGGGCCACCTCCATGGGTCCGCATGGCGGGGAAGTACTTTCGGCGCTGGTGCTTGCCGTTCACGCGCGCATCCCGGTGGCAACGCTGAAGACCATGATTTACGCCTACCCCACGTTTCACCGGGCCATCGCCCAGGCCCTCGCCGCCCTGGAGTGAGCGCCCGCACCCGCACGCACGCCCATCTGTGACGCACTTGTTGCACCGGAAAGCGCATTCCAAGGGCGATTTGGTGTAATAAGTGCGTCACAGACTTCCGGTGGTTAGGCCAGAAGGGCTTTCCGCACGGCCGCGCTGAGTTGCATGGCGCGCCCGCCGGTGGCTCCGTCCTCATCCCATGCCGGGACGTAGCCAAAGCCGATCCCGTACAGGGGATCCGCGTAGCCCAGGGCAGCATTGGCGCCGTCGTGCCCAAAGGCCGCGGCACTGCCAAAGTCCATGCGCGGGTGCGACTTCATGAAGGTGATGGCGAAGGCGCCGGTTTCGCAAAAGACCCTGTCCAGTCCCCACACCTGTTCCTGGCCCATCAGTGCAATGGTTTCCGTTGTCAGGTACGCGGGGCGGCCGTCGATCCCTGTGATGGCACCGGCGTAGACGCGGGCCAGGCCGTCCGCGGAGCCCACGCCGGCGCCGCTGCAGCTGCCGGCGGCCCGGACGCTGCGCACATTCGGCAGCTCCAACAAGTTCCCGGCCTGCACGTTGCCTGAAACCCCTGCGATGGAGCCGGGATCGACAAAGAACGGCGACGTCTGCTGCGCGAAGCGCACGGGACGGAACCTGGGTTCCTCGGATTCGGGCAGGCCAAGGTACATGTCCGCGGCAAAGGGTGCCCGGATCCGCTTTTCATACACGTTCTGCAGGCGCTCGCCCGTGACCCGGCGGCACAATTCCTCCAGGAAGACCCCCATGGTGAGCGCGTGGTAGCCAAAGGTGCCGCTGCCGGGACGCCACAGCGGCGCCATGGCGGCCAGGCGGTCCGCCACCGACGGCAAATCGTTGTACTCCTCCATGGCGAAGCCTCCCTGCACACCCACCAAACCGGCTTGGTGGGAGAGCAGCTGGCGCACCGTCACAGCCGCCTTGCCCTGTTGGCCAAACTCGGGCCAGTACGTGGCCACCGTGGCATCCACGTCGATCAACCCGTCCTGCACCAGCAAGCTGAACGCGAGCGCGGCAACACCCTTTGAACAGGAAAAAACGCCCGTGAGGGAATCGGCCGCGGAGTCCGGCCCGCCCACCAAGTCAATGACCTTGACCCCGTGCCGGTAGACGGCCAGCTGCGCGCTGTAGCCGGGATCGGCGTCGAGCATGGCATCAAAAAGCTCGCGGACGGGGGCAAATGGTTCGGCGGTCAATCCTGTGGCGGCTGAGTTCATGGTTCCACTCTAGGTGTCCCGGGCCTCCGTTTCGGTTCCGCGGACCGAGGCCTTGATGGTTGCGCACAGGGTGCCGGATCCGGCGGGGCGGGTTCGCCCGTTCGGAACGGAACGGCGTCCCGCAGACAGCAGCTCGGCCATGGCAGCCCCCCCCTCCACACTGTGGCATCGGCGCCGGGCACCCGCACGGACGGCGCGAGGTTGTAGTTGCTTGCACGCTTCGTCTCGGTGGGGATCATGGGGTGGATTTCTCTCGCGGGGATGTTGACTGTTCGGCAAGGTGGGCAACGCCGAGTGTGGCGGATGCCCAGACGTTCCGGGCCACGACAAGTTCGGGGGGCGAATGCGGGGTCCCAGCCGAGCGCGCGCACCTGCCGTTGGAGCTCTGCCAGAAAATCACGGGCTCCGGTCATCAGGCCGCCAGTGAGCACCACCCCGGCCGGATCTGCAATCTGGCACAGATTGGAGATCGCCGGGGCCCCGCCCGACGCTTTTGCTTCGATGCAGCCGCGGCCGCCGCAATTGCAGGGCCGGCCGTGGGTGCGGCTGCGCATGTGCCCGCCCAGAATCCCGCCGTGGCCAGGTGCGCCGTGAAGCGGCCTGCCGCCGGCAATGACGGTCATGCCGACGCCGGTTCCCACGGTCAGTACGGCAAGGTCCGCCACGCCGCGGCCCGCCGCGTGGACAAACTCGCCCCAGCAGGCGGCGCGGGCATCATTCTCGACGACGGCGGGCAGCCCAAAGGTGGACTCGGACCATCCGGAAAGGTCCCTGCCCCAGAGGTGCGCAACCTTGTCATGGGCGCAGACCATGACGGAGTTGCGGACGATTCCCGGCACGGCAATGCCCATGGCGTCCGGCCGGACACCACCGGCTTCCAGCCAGGGGAGGATTGCCCCGGCCAGCTGCTCGAGCCCGTCCGCTGCGCACGAATGCGGAATGTGCTGCTCCCGCAGCACCGCGCCGGCGTCGACGAGCGCCAGTTTGACGCTCGAAGCGCCAATGTCAATCGCGATGGCAGCCATGGATTACCCCTCAGTTCACTCCACGCCGCGGTATCGATACCAAAGCACTTGTGTGATGCGATAGCCCACCCACGGCACGGGCGCCACGCCTGCGCCGAAGTTGGTGCCCCGTAGTTTTTCGTGTGCGTTTGCACCGTGAGCCGGCGCGGCGGCTGATCGGCGGCGGCAGCCCCGGAGATGCGGTCCAGCAGGAGCCTTGCCGCCATGCGCCCCATCTCGGCCGGCGAGTAAGTGACCACCGTCAGCGACATGGCGAACAGGTCAGCCGAGGGCACGTCGTCGAATCCGCAGATGCGCAG
The DNA here is from genome assembly GCA_039932175.1 of Specibacter sp. Classification (GTDB taxonomy): domain Bacteria; phylum Actinomycetota; class Actinomycetes; order Actinomycetales; family Micrococcaceae; genus Specibacter. The sequence continues at coordinate 11,949 of JBDTQM010000012.1, read as the reverse complement.
GGGCCGCCCGTGCTCATGCACATAACGGCAGGCCGCCACCGTGTTGCGGTTGTTCGCGGCGAACACCGCCGTGGGCGGATCCGGCAACGTGGCCAGTTCGGTCATGCCGGCAACAGGCTCACAGTCGCCCGCGGCGCCTGCCGGGTAAAGCGACGGATCATCCGGAAATCCGCGTTCCGCCAGTGCCGCCAGGTAGCCGCGCGACCGCTCCAGGCCTGTCCACAACGGCTCCGGCAGCCCCAGAAAGCCAATGCGCCGGTGCCCTTCCTCGACGAGGCTGAGCACCGCCTCGCGGGTCGCACCAAAATCGTCCAGGGTCACCGAGTCCACATCCGGTCCGCTGGGCGGACTCATGGCCAAAACCACCGGCATCCCGTCCAGGGCCGCCGGGTCAAGATGGCCGTGGGTGGCTGTTGCGGGAACGACGACGATGCCCCGCACCCGCCGCGAGGCGAAATCCTCGATCAGCAGCTTCTCGCGGTCAAGGTCCTATCCCGTGTTGCCCAGCAGACCCCGGTAGCCGTGTTCGGCAGCCTCGGTTTCCACGCCGAGGGCCAGCTCGGAGTAAAACGGGTTGGCGAGATTTGTGACGGCAAGACCTATCAGGCCGCTGGCCCGCCCCGCCTTCAGGCTGCGGGCGGCGTCATTGGTGCGGGAGCAGAGCGCTTCCACCGATGCCAGCACCTTGTCCCGAAAGGCCGCGGACACCCTGGGGTCCCCGCGCAGTGTCCGCGAGACGGCCATGGGGCTGACCCCGGCATGGGCGGCTACGTCCCTCATGGTGGGTAGCGGGCGGCTGGTGGGCATGGCGTCCTCAGGTAATTGTTCCCCCCGGTGGTCCTGTCAGGGTACCGGTACCTCTGGTGTGGTCGCGGGCTGCGGTCTCTGCAAGAAACACAATCCGCCGCCGCAACGGTTATGCGCCGGCCCGGCGGCTGGCGTGGCGCATGGCCAAGGACCACTTTGGCCATGCGCACTGCCGGTGCCGGCCGCGGCGCCAGTGACACAGCGGCGCAGGGCTGGCCGCCAGCACGGCGCACGGCCAAAGTCGATGCTCGCTGACTTGGCGCCATGCGCCACCGGATTGCTTCAGCGCCGTCGAATACATGGATCCTGCCCATACCCTTGGATATCCACGCCCGGGGTGATACCCCCAAATAGTTGATGGCCACAAGATCACCGGCCTTGCTACAGCCCGGTGAAAAGCTCCAGCTGGTGCAGCGTTGCCGAACCAGCCACGGACAGCCGGTACCGCGCAAAGGCGCCGCCGGCCACCTGGAACGGCCGGGTTTGGCGCTCCCACAGGAACGTCTCGCCGCTGCGGACGTCCAGCACTGTCCAGTCGGCGCCGTCGGCCGAGCCCTCGAGCGTCCAGTCCGTCAGCTCCGGCCCTGCCGTGACCGTGTACAGCGAGACGGCCTCCGGTGCGTCAAACGCATAGGCAACCCATCCGCCGTCGGGCATGGAAACACCGTCGGCGGAGGTGTTGTTGAACAGCAGCGCCGCGTCCGGGACGCTGCCGCCGATGGGGCCGCCCGGCGTGGTGAGGTCCGACGCCGGGGGGCGGCCTTCCCCGACGGCGCTCAGCGACGGCGGGGCGGCCTCGGGCGAGGCACCCCAGTCTGACGGTTCGGCGCCCAGCACGAAGTCGAGCGTGGCGCCGGCGGCCAGGGTGGCATGGTCGATGAAGGCGCTTTCCCAGGGCGAGCCGTTGACGCTCAGTGACTGGATGTACACGTTCTCCTGCGAGTTGTTGTCGGCCGTAACGGTGATGGTGTTGCCCGTGGGCAGCGCAAGGGACGCCTGTGCATACAGCGGGGAGGTGATGATGAAGCCGTCCGAGGCCAGGCCCAGCGGGTAGAAACCGAGCGCGGAGAAGACGTACCAGGCGGACATTTCGCCGTTGTCCTCGTCCCCGGGGTAGCCCTGGCCAATTTCGCTGCCGGTAAAGAGCCGGGCCACGGATTCGCGGGTGATGGCCTGCATCTTGTGCGGGGCGTCGGTGAACGCGTACATGAAGGGTGCGTGATGGGCGGGCTGGTTGGAGATGCCGAACATGCCCATGCGGATGTTGCGGGCCTCGGTCATCTCGTGGATGACGTCCCAGTAGGATCCTTTGAACTCATGGCGGGCGGTTTCGGGGGTGCTGAAGTACTCGTCAAGCTTCGCCTCCAGCCCGGCCCGTCCGCCGTAAAGTGCGGCCAGGCCGGCACCGTCCTGGGGCACGCTGAAGGCCATGCCCCAGGCGTTGGTTTCCGTGTAGTCGTTCCCCCAGACGCGGGGGTCGAACGTGTCCGGGCCGTGGCTGAACGCGCCCTCGCCGTCGCGGCCCTGGAAGAACTCCACTGCGGGGTCGAAGAGCAGCTGGTAGCCGCGGGCCCGGTTGGTGAAGTACGCGGCGTTGGCGGCGAACTCCTCCCGGCGGGGACCATCCGTCGCGGCACGCTCCAGCAGGAACTCCGAGAACCGGGCAATGCCATAGTCGCTGATGGCGTTTTCCAGCGACCAGGACATGGCCTCGTGCGTGGCATCACTGGGGATGTAGCCGGCAAAGATGCCCACATCAAGGCCCTTGCGGCCCACGGCCGACGCGTCGGAGGGAACCGTGGCGTTGCGCAGGGCGGAGTCGTAGGCGTCCAGCAGGTGAAAGCTGCCCACGCCGTTGCGTGCGGCGTCGGCGAAGACCAAGTCGCTGCTGGTTCCCACCATGCAGTCGGAGTAGCCCGGGGCGGACCAGCGCGGGGTCCAACCGCCGTCGCGGTAATGCTCAACGAACCCGTCCAGCATGAGCCCCGCCTGCTCCGGATCCAGCAGGCACAAGGCCGGCCATTCGGTGCGGTAGGTGTCCCAGAAACCGTTGTTCACGTACGTGGTGCCGGGGTTGAGCTGCGCCCCGGTGGCTTCGGGGCCGTGGGCGTCGGCGGGCTTGAGGAAGCTGGCGTACCGCCACTTGGGGGCCTGTGCCGTGCCGGCGTTTTCGCTGGCCGAGTTCGGGTACAGGAACATCCTGTAGAGGTTTGAGTACAGCGTGGTGCGTTGGTCCGGGGTGGCTCCGGGCACGGAAACGACGCCCAACCGGGCATCCCACAGCTCCTGGGCGCGGGCAGCAACGGCGTCCACGCCGTCCCCCGCAGGGATTTCCAGCGCCAGGCTGTGCCGGGCCTGGGCGACGCTGACGAAGGACGTGGCCACCTTGACGTTGACTGTTTTATCCCCGTCCAGGGCAAACCGCACCCAGCCGGCAACGTCGCCGTGGCCGCCGTCGAACATGCCGTAATCCGTGACGGGCCGGTCGGCCGTGGCGTAAAAGTACATGCGCAGGGCGGTGGAATTTTCGCTGCCGTCCACGTAGCCGCTCAGCACGGGCAGGCCGTCGGCGCCGGTGCCAAGGGTCAGCGCGCCGTTGTTCTCCAGCTGGTCGACCAACAGCGTTGCGTCCTCGCCGGGGTACTCAAAGCGCAGGGCCACGGCGTGGTCGGTGGGTGCCGCGGTGGCCACCAATCCGTTGTCGAACGCCACGCGGTAGCGGTGCGCCCTGGCCTCTTCATGCTCGTGGCGGAAAGCCATGGCGCGGGCGCCCGGATCAAGCTCCGGCGTGCCGGCGGTGATGCCGGGCATGAACTGCAGCACGCTGTAGTCGTTCATCCACGGGCTGGGCTGGTGCGAAATGCTCAGGGCTTCCAGCGCACTGACGCCGGGGGCAACATCGTGCTGGTGGTACGCATACAACCATTGCGTGGTGCGGGCATCCGTGCACGGGGTGATGAAATTAAAGCCGTACGGCACCGCGGTGGCCGGCAGGGTGTTGCCGCGCGAGACGCCGCCGGAGGAGTGTGTGCCGCGCGTGGTCAGCACATGCTCCGAGGGCCGCGCCGGCTCCGGCAGGGTGCCCAGGGTGAGAAGTTCGACGTCGTCAATCCAGCCTTCCAGCGAGGTGTCCGCGAGGCCCACGGGCACGTAAACGGCGGCCTCGACGGCGGTGACTGTGCACCCGGCCAGGGCCGACAGGTCAAAGGTGCGGATGTTCCACTGATCCGGGATGAGGCCCTTGGACTCCCCTTGCGCCTGGGCGCCGGCGCCAAAGCCGTACTGGTCCGGCAGGGCCGTCCCGGAAAGCCGCGTGCCGTCGTCGAGCAGCAGGTCGATCGCGGCCGCGCACGCCCCGAAGCCGGCCGCGGGGTGCTGATCGTTGCCAGCGAAGGCCGGGAACACCACATAGCGCAGGGTGCTGCCCGCGGCGATCTCATGAGACTCGGCCCGCAGCACGGCACGGTGGGTGCCCGCCTGCGCCAGCCCCTGCGGGGCAACGGTGTACCGCCACGGCGTTGCGGAGGAGAACCCCTGGTCCGGGCGGGAGCTGGGCGTGAAACGGGGGCCGCTATGGGGCAGCAATTCCATGGTTTTTCCTAGCCTGTTAATACGGGAGGGGTGCTGGCGGAGCCGCCGCCCAAGCGGACCGGCTGTGATCCACGACATAAAATTATCCTATACTTAAGCGCATAAGTTAAGTTCGTTTGCAGCTCCCTTTGAAAAGGATCAACCATGACTGCATTGCCCTTGGATCCCGCAGCTCCCGGCCGCGTAGTGGTCTACCACCAAACGCACCACGTCGACGGAGTCCTGGTGTCACCCGTGGAACTGCTTCACCACAGTCCGGGGCTGACAGCCATCATTGTTGGCGCCATCCACGTCAACGCCGAGCCCGGCGACATCACCCTCAACGATGACGCCCCGCACCACCCCAAGAATGACGGGCTGTGGGCCGAGTTGGCCGCCGTCCAGGCTCAGGGCGTGGCCGTGATTGGCATGCTCGGCGGCGCGGCCATGGGCAGCTTTGAACGGCTCGAGGGCGAAAACTTTCCCGGCTACTACCCCCATCTGCGCGAACTGATCACCAAGTACAAGCTCGACGGCGTGGACCTTGACGTGGAGGAGGACATGACACTGGCGGGTGTCCAGCATTTGATCGATGTGCTCAAGGCCGACTTTGGCCCGGACTTCATCATCACCCTGGCGCCCGTGGCCACGGCCCTGTCAGGCGGCGGAAACCTCTCCGGCTTCAACTATGAGGACCTCTTCGCCTCGCATGGCGGGCAGATTGACTGGATGAACACCCAGTTTTACTGTGGCTGGGGCGTGCTGGACGGCACCGCCGAATACGACGCCATCATTTCCCGGGGCGTCATCCCGGCCGCCAAGGTAGTGGCCGGCACCACCACGCACCCCATGCATGGCAGGGGGTACGTGGAACCCGCCGTGCTGAATGAAACGGTGACCGCACTGGCCGCCAAATACCCCGATTTTGGCGGCATGTCCGCCTGGGAGTACTTCAACTCCGAGCCCGGCGGCACGGCCGCCCCGTGGGAGTGGGCGAAAGCCATGGGTGCCGCCATGAAGACCGGCCGCGGGGCGTAGCTGGTCCCAGAGCCACGCTGACTGGACAGATCATGGCGCTTTGCCTCGGTTTGGCGGCATGATCTGTCCAGTCAGCGATCCGCACACCCACCTTGGCGGCCGGGACAGCCCCTACGGGGTTTCGCAGTAGTCCAGCAGCAATTCGCAGAACATCGAGTTGGCCCACGAGAACCACGGCCGGGTGAACTGTTGCGGGTCATTGGGGTCGAAGCCCTCGTGCATGAAGCCGGTGCCGGCGGTGGTGTCGCGCATGGTTTCCAGGATGGCCCACTTTTCCTCGCGCGTGGCGGCGGTCAGTCCTTGGACCGCCAAGGCGATGTGCCAGATGTAGCCGGGCGGCGTGTGTGGGCTGCCAATGCCTTCGGCTTGCGAGCCGCTGTGGAAAAATGGGTTTCCGGGGCTGAGAATAAAGTCCCGCGTTGCCTGGTACAGCGGATCCGTGGCCTCAACGGCACCGGTCAGCGGCAGGGACAGCAGGCTGGGCATGTTGGAGTCGTCCATGAGCAGGGTGTTGCCCAGCCCGTCAACTTCGAACGCGTAAATGTCGCCAAATTCCGGGTGATTCACGACGCCATATTTTTCAATGCCTGCCGCAATTTCAGCTGCCAGGGTCGCCGCGTCGCCGGCCAGCACCGGATCGGCGTACACGGCCGTGGCGATCTCGGCGATGTGCAACAGGGCAAGGCGGGCAAAGTGATTGCCGGGAATGTTGTAACTGTAGATGCAGGCGTCGTCGCTGGGCCGGAATCCCGCCCAAGTCATGCCGGTAACGGCCGTTGCCGGCCCCAGACCAGCCCGCGACAGGGTTTCACTGGGCAGTTCCGTTTGGCGCACAAAGCGGTACTCGGAGTTTGCCTCATGGTCCTGCTCCAACCGCCATTGCGCAACTATTGTCCGGAACCCCTCATGGACCAAGTCGCTGAAAATCTCCGTGCGGCCGGTTCGCTGCCACAGCTGGTGGGCCAACTGAACAGGGAACGCCAGCGAGTCCACCTCATACTTGCGCTCCCAAATCCACGGGTTCTCGCAGGCATCCTCGGGATCATAGGAAGCGCCATTGGGCTCCCGGTTGAACGCATTCGCATAGGAATCCAATGCCACACATGCAAATTGGCGCTTGACCAGGCCCGCAATGATGTCATGCATCTCGCCCTGGGGTGTGAGCAGCCGCAGGAAGGGACGCATCTGGGCTGAGGAATCCCGCAACCACATGGCGGGGATGTCACCGGTAATGACAAACGTTGTACCGTCCGCCTCCCGGGTCAAGGTGGTCTCAAGGGTATTTCGCATACATTTGAGGAACATGGCGGCCAGCTCGGAGTCACCGGTAAGTGCACGAATCCGTTCCGCCTGGTCCATCAGCGACGCCGTCAGGGGCGTGCTGGAACAATCAACTGGGGCCTGCACAACGTGGGAATCCACCGGGTCAACCTTCACTTTCTCGAAACATTTATTGAATAAAGATGGTCGAAATATGCATAACATCTAAACTTTGTTCGATCGTCCTGAAATTAGGGCATGTAGAGGAGTCAAATTCACTAGACCCCGCCGCTTACCGGCCACTAAGATGGAGCTTGGAGCTTTTGTCAAACAAAGTTTCCAGGCTCAATCCTTTCCTGTTCAGGAGTAAAACACATGGCTGCTCACACCACCGCCGACCATGGCAGCGAGACACGCCCACCGGCCGCCACCATCAGTGAGCCGGCCATGGAGTTGCTGGCACTGGTGGCCACCGAGGCCACGATTTCCCGCGCCCAACTGGCCCGCACCTTGAAACTGGCTCCCTCCACGGTTTCGCTCCGCGTGAATGAACTGCTCCACGCCGGACTGGTCATGGAGAGCGGTGAGGGCACCTCCACGGGCGGCCGGAAACCACGCAGCCTCCAGCTAAACCACCAGGCGGGCCACGTCCTGGTCGCGGACCTTGGCTCCCGCCATGTCCGTGTCGGCATCATGGACCTGTCAGGATCCCTCCTGGACACAAAATCTGCCGAGATCAACGTGGCCGACGGCCCCGAAGCAACACTGGCAACCATCAGTTTCCTCATGGATGCCCTGCAGTCCAACAACTCCTGCGGCGTGCTGCGCGGCATTGGCGTTTCCCTGCCCGGCCCGGTGGACTTCGACCACGGCTGGGTTGATTCCCCCGCCCGTATGCCGGGGTGGCACCTGTTCCCCATCCGCCGCTGGTTCGACGCCCGCTACGGCGTACCCGTCTTGTGCGACAACGACGCAAACATGATGGCACTGGCGGAACACACCTTGCGGCAAAACTCCCCGGACCACGTCAAGAAACCTGTCAACACCTTGTTCATCAAGGCCGGTGCGGCGATTGGCTGCGGCTTGATCGCCAATGGCGACGTCTACCGCGGTTCCACAGGTACCGCCGGTGACATCACCCATGTCCGGGTGCGTGCCGCCGGCGAGCGCGCCTGCTCGTGCGGGAACTTGGGATGCCTGGAAACGGTGGCCAGCGGTGCGGCCGTCGTCGAGGACCTGATTTCGAAGGGAGTCGAGGTGGCCGACTTGAAGGATGTTGTGGATCGTGCCAACGCCTCGGACCCCCTGGCCACCACGAGCGTCCGTTCGGCCGGGCGCCTCCTGGGTGAGATGCTCTGCAGCATCGTCAACTTCACCAACCCCGACCACGTGGTCCTGGGCGGGGCCCTGTCCCAAGTGGAGCCCTATGTGGCCGCCATCCGCAGTCAGCTGTATGAAGGGTGCCACCCGCTGGCCACCAAAAACCTGACCATCGAGCCCTCCATTGCAGGCTCCCACGCCGGCATGATCGGCGTCGGGGTCCTCTGCCTGCGGGAACTGCTGCGCACCAACACGTTGATGCCGGCGAGCGTCTAGTCCCGACGGGAAAGCCCCGACGGGAAAGCAATGCGTGGCACCGGCCTGGCGGGTCGGTGCCACGCATTGCTTTGAGCCGCTACGCCTTGGTCAGGTTGATGGTGGTCATGCCAACGTTGTTGTAGCCGGCAATGCTGGAGCGGTAGTTGAACGACTCGTCCTTCATGGACGGGAAGCCCTTCCAGTTCTTGGTGGTCCACATTTCACCCGAGCCGCCGCTCATGTATGACAAGTACGGGGCACCTTCGGCAACAGCCTTTTGAATGATGTGCAGCTGCTTGGTGATTTCCTCGGTTTTTTCCATGGGAACTGCCTGCAATGCCGCGAGCGCATCGTTGGCTTCGGCGGGCATCTTCCACAAGCCCTGGTTGCCGTGGCCGTTCTTCTGCGGGCCGGCCTCCAGGTTCTTCCAGCTGTAACCCTGGTAGGCGTTGTAGGGCGAACCGTTGAGGTTTGCCGTCCACACCATCATCTCGTAGTCGTGGATCTTGGCTTGGAACACCGTGTCGGGGGTCGGCATGTATTGCACGTTCACCCCGAGGTTCTTCTTCCACTGGTCAATGATCATGGGGGCGACCACAATGTCGGTGGGCTCATTGAGGTTCACGAACAAGCGCACCGGGTAGGCCTTGCCGCCCTTGGTCAGGTTCCCGCCTTCCACGGTCCAGCCGGCCGCAGCCAGATCCGCCTTTGCCTTCTCCACGTTGGGCTTGAGGGACTCGGCGTACTCCGGGAGGAGGTAGCTCTTGTAGAGTTCCAGGTTCAGCCCGGTCACGGAGGGAACCGTATAGCCGGTGCCGACAGCCTTGGTGGCGGCGGTCAGGTCCACCGTGTCACGGAATGCCCGGCGCACTGCGGCGTCATTGAACGGCGCAAAATTGCAGCCGAACAGGACACCGCGGGAAGAGCCGTCGGGGAAGTACTCGTAGTGGTTGTCCTTGCCCATGCCCAGGAACTGCGTCAACACCCCGGCCCCGCCGCCGTCGGCCCAGTCAACCTTGCCGGAGGAGATCGAGGACTGGATGTTGCCCACGGTTCCGGTGGGAATGATGTGGACTTCCTTGACACCCTTCGCCTTGCCGCCCCAGTAGTCATCCCGCAGCGTGATCTGGACCTGCTGGCCGGAGAAGGACTTCAAGACACCCGGGCCGGTGCCCACCGGCTTGCTGTCGACAAACTTGCTGTGGTCACCCTGCTTTTCGTAAATGTGCTTGGGGTAGACCGGGTAGTACATGGACATGTTGGTGTCCTGCTGGTAGCTCGGGTCGTTGTAGTTGACCTCCACCGTGAGTTCATCAAGGGCCTTGACCGGCTCCTTGATGAAGCCGTCCGGGGCGGGATCGCCAAACACAAAGTTGTAAGTGTAGGCCACGTCGTCGGCGGTGAACGGTGTGCCGTCGCTCCATTTGACGCCCTTGCGCAGCGTGTAGGTGGCTGTGGCCCCGGCGTTGGAGTAGACAACCTTCTCCGCCAGCTGCGGTTCCAGCTTGCCTCCGTTGCGGGTGGAAACGCGGAACAGCGTCTCGTAGAAGAAGCCAATGCCGGGTCCTCCGTCACCGCCGCCATTGGCGTTAAAGTTTTCCGGGAATTGGTTGGAGGCGCCGGCGTCGGCACCCAAGACCAAGATTCCGTCGTCACCCTGACCGCCTGCAACTGCGCCCTTGCAGCCAACCATGGTCAGCGCCGAGCCGGCAATGATCATGCCAAGGAAATTCCTGCGTCCTGGATCCTTCATGATGATTCCTTTCAAGTGGGTAATTCGAGTTGGTGAAAAATGTGAAAACTAGTGGGCGGCCATGCGCTGCACGGCCGGGGCGGCCGCTTCGGCCGCTTCGGCGGCTTCGGCTGCTTCGGCTTCGACAAGCCAGCACGCCGATTGGCGTCCGCCAAGGTCCAACAGTTTTGGTTCCTCAGTCAGGCATCGGTCCATGACTGCGGGGCAGCGGGCCGCGAAACGGCATCCGCCGTGCGTTGTGCTGTTGTCCATTCCTGTTCCGGCGGCCTGCTCGCTGGGGATTGCCACCCCTGACCCCTTGAAGCGTGCCGGGTTGGGTGCGGCGGCCAGGAGCAGTTGGGTGTAGGGGTGCTTGGGATTGGCGATGATCGACTCCGTGGGCCCGGACTCCACAACGACTCCGCCGTACATGACGGAGATGCGGTCCGAAAGGTACCGGGCGCTGGCGATGTCGTGCGTAATGTACATGACGGCCAGGCCCTCCTTCTCGCGCAGGTCCGCGAGCAGGTTCAGTACGTCCAGGCGAATGGAAGCGTCCAACATGGAAGTGGGCTCGTCGGCCAGGATGACTTTCGGTGAGACAGCCAGCGACCGCGCAATGGCGATGCGCTGGCGCTGCCCGCCGGAGAGGTCTGTGGGGTACCTGTCGATGTAAGCCTCAGCCGGGGACATGCTGACCCGTTCCAACAGCTCCAGCGACTTTGCCCGGACGTCCTTGCGGCTCTTGGCCAGGCCATGAATCTTCAGGACCCGGCCAAGAATGTAGCTGATCTTCTTCAAGGAGTTAAGGGATGCGAACGGGTCCTGGAAGATCAGCTGCACGTCGTTGAAGTATTCGCGTTCCTGGCGCGGCGACACCTTGATGGGCTTGCCCCGGAAGAAGACCTCACCCTCGGTCTGCTGGTAAATGAGGGAAAAGACGCGGGCAATGGTTGTCTTGCCGGAGCCGCTCTCCCCCACCAACGCCATGATCTGGCCGGGGTACAGCTTCAGGTCCACGCCGTCCAGGGCCTTGATGGTCTTGCGGTCCCCGCCCACGTGGACGTCAAAGTGCAACTTGAGGTTGCGGGCTTCCAGGACCGGGACTGGTTCAGTGGTCTTAGACATGTGCTTCCTTCTTGAGTGCTGGCAGCGTGGACCCCGTGGTGAGAAGGTGGCAGGCTGCGCGGCCGCCCGCAATGTCCAGCAGGTCCGGCATGTCGGTTTCACAACGGGCAATCTTTTGACTGCAGCGTGGCGCGAACGCGCACCCCTGCGGCAGGTTCAGCAGGTTCGGCGGCGAGCCGGGAATGCCCGTGAGTTTGCGAATGGGTTCGGTCAACGGGGGGAAGGCGTTGCGCAGGCCCTGCGTGTAGGGGTGGCGCGGAGCCTCGTACAGCTGCGCCGCGGTGCCGACTTCCACAATCTTGCCGCCGTACATGATCACGATGCGGTCTGAGATTTCCAGCAGCAGGGACAGGTCATGGGTGACGAACGCGATCGCAAAGCCCAGTTTTTCCTGCAGCTCCAGTATCTGGGAGAGGATCTGGCGCTGCATGACCACATCGACGGCGGTGGTGGGTTCATCCATCAGCACCAGGTCCGGGTTGCAGGCCAGGGACAGCGCAATCAGTGCACGCTGCTGCATGCCGCCGGAGAGTTCGTGCGGGTATGCGTTGATGCGGTGGGCGGGGATGCCCACCATCTCCAGCAGCTCCCCGGCACGGGCCGTGGCCGAGGTTTTTGTCATGGCACTGTCATGTTCCATGAGCACGTCCAGGAACTGGGCCCGCAGGCGGCTGACAGGGTTGAGGCAGGCCATGGCACTTTGCATGACTATCGAGATGCCGTTCCAGCGGTATTGCACCAGCTGCTCTTCGCTCAGCCGGGTCAGGTCGACGGCGTCCCCGTCCTGGGGATGGTAGGTGACACTGCCGCCGCTGGTGACAGCCGGTGCACGTTGC
>JBDTQM010000011.1:0-36427 GCA_039932175.1 Specibacter sp. | reverse complement strand
CAAGGTTCCCTTTGTGCTGATTGCCGGTGGCGACGACGCCGATGCCAACGCCGTGTCCTTCCGTTTCCGTGACGGCAGCCAGGACAACGGTGTGGCAGTGGATGAAGCTGTGCGCAGGATTGTTGAAGCTGTCAGGAACCGTACGGCGTGAGTGAAATCGGTGGGGTGTCCGAGCCCGTTGTGGATAATTTTGAACTCCCCGGGGTTCCGGATGCCTTTCAACGACTCTGGACGCCCCACCGGCTTGCCTATGTCAAGGGCGGGCAGGAGCAGGTCACGGGCAGCCACAACTGTCCGTTCTGTGAGGCGCCCTCACGCAGCGATGAGGATTCCCTCATTGTCCACCGCGGTGAGCTGGCCTATGTGGTGCTGAATCTTTTCCCGTACAACCCGGGCCACCTGCTGGTGTGCCCCTACCGCCATGTGCCCGACTACACGGACCTGACTCTGGCGGAGACGGCCGAGTTTGCCGCGTTGACGCAGCAGGGCATGCGGGTGGTGCGCACCGTGGCCAACCCGTCAGGGTTCAATCTGGGCATGAACCAAGGTGTCACGGGCGGGGCCGGCATTGCCGCCCACCTGCACCAGCACATTGTGCCGCGGTGGGGCGGGGATGGAAATTTCATGCCCATCATCGCCGGCACCAAGGCCATCACGCAAACTCTCGGTGACGTGCGCCAGCAAGTGTCTGCAGCGTGGGCAGCGGCTGGGGACAACACGCACTCGCCCGAAAAGGACAGCGATGCTTAATAAGTACGCCCGCGCGCTTTTTGCCGCGATCTTTACCCCCGTTGCCGCCTTTTTGGTGCGGCTGAAAGTTTCCCCCGACGCGGTCACCATCATCGGCACCCTGGGCGTGGCGGCCGGCGCCTTGATCGGCTACCCGCTGGGTGAATTGTTCTGGGGCACGGTGGTCATCACCGTGTTTGTGTTCTCGGACATCGTGGACGGGCTCATGGCGCGCATGCTGGGCCGCTCCGGCCCGTGGGGCGCCTTCCTGGATTCCACCCTGGACAGGGTGGGCGACGGGGCTGTGTTTGCCGGGATTGTCATCTGGTTCTACACCGGCGGTGACAACCATTTCATTGCGGCCATGGCCCTGACGTGCCTGGTGCTTGGCTCCATCGTCTCCTACGCCAAGGCCCGGGCCGAGGGTCTGGGCATGACCGCCAACGTTGGCATCGCTGAGCGCTCGGACAGGCTCGTTGTGGTCTTGGTGGCGACCGGGCTGGTGGGCCTGGGCATACCCGAAACCGTGCTCGCCGTCGTCCTTGTCCTGCTGGCCATCGCCAGCCTGGTCACGGTGTTCCAAAGGGTGGGAACCGTGCGCCGGCAGGCCTTTGAACAGGTCTCGCCCAGCGGGCAGTAACACTCATTTCAAATGCGGGAATCCCCCGGAATAGAATGATTCTGGCTGTGCGGCGTATCACGTGCACAGTGACTCTTTTTCGTTCCTTCCCAGAGGGGTTTTCTGTGTCTACACCCGAAGTAACACCTGTGACCGGCAGCAGTCGCGTTAAGCGCGGCATGGCCGAGATGCTCAAGGGCGGCGTCATCATGGACGTTGTCAACGTTGAGCAAGCCAAGATCGCCGAAGATGCCGGCGCCGTGGCCGTCATGGCGTTGGAGCGCGTGCCTGCGGACATCCGCGCCCAGGGCGGCGTTTCCCGCGCCAGCGACCCGGACATGATTGACGCTATCATTGCTGCCGTCTCCATCCCCGTCATGGCCAAAGCCCGGATCGGCCACTTCGTAGAGGCCCAGGTCTTGGAGTCCTTGGGCGTTGACTACGTTGATGAGTCCGAGGTCCTGACTCCGGCCGATTACGAACACCACATCGACAAGTGGAACTTCAAGGTTCCCTTTGTGTGTGGTGCAACGAACCTCGGTGAGGCGCTGCGCCGCATCAACGAAGGTGCTGCCATGATCCGTTCCAAGGGTGAAGCCGGCACCGGCGATGTCTCCAACGCCACGGGCCACATGCGCAAGATCCGCGCACAGATCGCCCAGCTGGCTGCCCTGCCCGAGGACGAGCTGTACGTGGCTGCCAAGGAACTGCAGGCCCCGTACGAGCTCGTCAAGGAAGTTGCCGCAACAGGCAAGCTCCCCGTGGTCATGTTCACCGCCGGCGGCATCGCCACCCCGGCCGACGCTGCCATGATGATGCAGCTCGGCGCCGACGGCGTGTTCGTTGGTTCCGGCATCTTTAAATCCGGCAACCCGGCGCAGCGTGCTGCAGCGGTTGTCAAGGCAACCACGTTCTTCGACGACGCCAAGATCATTGCCGACGTCTCCCGCGGCCTCGGTGAGGCAATGGTTGGCATCAACGTCGCCGACATCCCCGAACCGCACCGCTTGGCCGAGCGCGGCTGGTAACAGCTTCTTTCGACGCTGTCGCAGCAATGGTCATTTTTTGACCGACGCTGTCGCAGCAATGGCGTGATTTTCGGGATCGCTATCGCACTGTGGTCCGCCACGCAAAACAGCTGAGGGAGATTCAATTCTCCCTCAGCTGTTTGCGTGGCAGCCGAAACGTTGACTGCAATCCTGAGGCGCCGCCTGGAAATGTGCCAAGGTGCGATCGGGTTCCCCATAAAGCAGCCATTGCTGAGAGAGCGTTGAGTAAGAAGCAGCCATTGCTGCGAGAGCGTTGAGTAAGAAGCAGCCATTGCTGCGAGAGCGTTGGGAAGTGACTGCCACGGTCCGCCGTTGGTGCGCTGCCGGCTACTGTGTGTCCCCGTTTTGGGCGCCCAGCTGCGGCACGTGGAACCACCAGGTCTGACCCTTGCCTATGAGTTCAAAACCGTACTTCCGGTAGAGCCGTTGGCCGTCGGGCGTGGCGTTGAGCAGAAGATGCTCGGCGCCGGCATTGAAGGCCGCCTCGGAAAGCTTGTTGAGCATGGAGGTGCCCAGTCCCGTGCGCCGGTATTCAGCCTCCACGGACATGTCGAAAATCCCGGCCAGGTGCTTGGCGCCCTGCTCGGGCGGGAAGTACGCATAGGATTGCCCCACCACATCAAGCCCGACGCGGGCGGTGGCGAGCCACACCTGGTTTTCCACCGCGTCGTTGACGGCGACGCGGTCATCATCCGACTCGCTGGCAGCGGCCACAGCCTCCACATCCAGGCTCCGCGTCATCCACCACGGCTGCCAGCCCGGTTCAAAGCGGTAGTTGGCCAACTGCCCGGCCCGCACGGCAGCGTTGAGCCAGATGCCCACAATTGCTGCACCGCGGCGCTCAGCCTCTGCCAAGGCCGGAAACAACCCGGCCTCGGTGACGTTCGTGGGGAACATACACAGCATTTCCCGTGTCTGCGGCAACCACACCCAGTCCATTTGGTGCGTGGTAAAGGACCGCCCGCCCGTGGCCTCGGCAAGTGCCCTGAACCAGGCGTGTTGGGTGCGCTGACAATCAGCGATCGTCACCATGATGTATCTTCCGTTAGTGGATGAACTTGTATTAAACGAGACGAGACGCGATACAGGCCCCGGGAACACGGAGGATGCCTTCCAAAACCTCGCAAGCTCTGTTCGGGTCCCGCGGCATCCTCCTTTCGGGCGCCCGCGAAGCGGGCGGGGGGGCCTGTATCGCGCCTCGGCGCGAGAATTGCTATTTCTGCGTGAACACCAGCGACATGGGTGTTGTCTCGGTGGTCTGGCCCTGCGGGTTGTCGCGGAAGATGTTCTCCAGAACAGCCTTGGGCAGTGCGGTGTCGTGGCCCAGGGCCACCACACCAAGATCGTTGGCATCCATGATGGCGGTGCCGGCAAACGTCGCCGCAAACTCGGCCGGGACAGTGGCCCGGACCAGGGCGCTGAGGCGGGCTGCCACGCCGTCGGGGTCGATGGGCGCATACTTCACGGAGTGCGTGGAGGTGCCAACCTGGTAGCCGGCTGCGCCGTCGATCGCGTTGATGTTGTGGCCAACCACCTCGTAGAACACCCCGGACTTGCCCTGCAGCTTGCCAATGACGGAGCGCGCGGAGGCGTACATGATGCGGGGCAGGCCCACCTCGTCGATGGCCAGCTGCATGGACCAGGGACTGGCCAAGCCAATGCCGCCGGGGTTGCGGGTGACGAACTTGCTGAAGATGCGGGCCGCGTTGGAGACCTTGATGTCCCACACAGGGATGGAGCGTCCCTGGGTCATGGCAACGATCTTCTCCGACACGAACAAGTACCACGGTGTGTCGGCCGTGGCAGCAGCGTGATCCCCGCCGGCTGTGGGCAGGCCGTCGAAGTAGCGCTTGACGTACGTCATGACTGCCGGGTCAAAGTCGGTTTCCTTGTAGAAAACCTCCGTGCGCAACGGGTAGCGGCGGAACGTTCCGGCACCGTCCGGCACAGTAATGTCCAGGTTCTTGTCGGCGTTGGGGATGTAGTCGCTCTTACCCTCGATGCCGGCCTTGACCTCGGGCTGGTCAAAGAACTCGCGAAGCCACAGCTCGGTGTTGATCAGGCGCCAGAACACCATGGTGGAGCCGGCGGACTTGCCGCTCAGGTACTCCTCGAACGCGTAAATGACTGCGTCCTGGTTCCAGTAGGGCCGGGCCCCGAAGGAGGAGGACAGGAAAATCTCGTAGATCTTTTCCTTCATCAAGGCGAACCATTCAGCCTCCGGGGTGGTGAAGCCGATCTTGTTGCGGCGGTTGCTGATCATCTCCGGCAGCAGTTCGCGGGTGGCGTCCCGGAGGATGCGCTTGTTCCAGCCGCCCTTGATGATGGATTCATCGGAGAGGCTGAAGAGGAACTTCACCACTTCCTTGTCCAGGAACGGCACGCGGCCCTCCAGGGAGAAGCGCATGGTGTTCTTGTCCTCGTAGCGCAGCACAGCCGGCAGGGACTTGTGGAAGAGGTCGTCAATGAGTCGCAGCTTCAAGTTGTCCGGGATGTTGGAGAACTTTTCACCCTTGTGCGCGGCGGTGAACTTCTTGTTCAGCAGCGGGGTGATCCCGGCAGCCTTCTTGAAGGTCAGCGCGCCCTGAATGCGGAAACGGGCCAGACGGAACAGGATGTCGGAACTGGAGACCAATTCCTTGGCCAGCTTGGCGTTCTGCCCGTTCTTCTTCAACTGGCGCAGGTAGGCGAAGTAGTAGGGGATGTAGCCGGCCATCATCTCATCGGCGCCCTGGCCGTCAAGGAGCACTGTGACGTGCTTTGAGGCCTCGCGCATGACCTGGTACTGGGCGTACGGGCCGGAGGAGATGATGGGCTCCTCCATGGTGCGCACAAAGTCCTCAAGGTCCTCAACGAATTCGGCGGCCTGCGGGCGGATCTTGTGGCTGATGACGTTGCCTTCGCAGCGGGCCAGCACGGCGTCGGCGTACTTTTCCTCGTCATTGAGCGAATTCGGGAAGACTGCGGAGAAGGTCTGCTGCCGGGCGCCGAGGGAATCGGTGGCCGCGGCCTTCTCCTGCATGAGCTTGTTAATGGTCACCACGACGGCGGAGGAGTCCAGTCCGCCGGAAAGGGCTGTGCCCACGGGCACCTCGGACTGCAGGCGCAGGCGCACGCCCTCGGTGAAACGCTTCCGGTATTCGTCAATGACGGCCTTGGAGTACGGGGTTTCAATCTTGGCCAGTTCGGCCAGCTCTTCCTTGAAACGCGTGTAGGAACTGATGATGGCCGTGCCGGCGGGGCCGGCTTCGCTGTCAACCGTGTTCAGCACCAGCTTCTCGCCGGGCATCAACTTCTGCACGCCGTTGAAGAACGTGGCGGATTCGTCGTCGTGAATCCGGAACTGCAGGTAGCGGTACAGGATCCGCTCGTTGACGCCGGTCTCAATCTTGTTCGCGGCGAGCAAAGGCTTGATTTCAGAGCCGAACAGCAGCGTGGGGGCCTGGGCAGTGCCGGCTGTGGCGTAGTACAACGGCTTGATGCCGAAGTGGTCGCGGGCCAGAACCAGGCGGTTGTTCTTCCTGTCATGGATGGCAAAGCCAAACATGCCGTTAAACTTGTCAAAGGCGGCGTCGCCCCACTCCTCGTAGGACTGCAGCACAACTTCAGTGTCCGACTTGGTGGCGAACGTCCGGCCCAGGGCTTCCAGTTCGGCACGCAGGTCAAGGTAGTTGTAGACCTCACCGTTGTAGATGAGGACGGTTTCACCGTCGGCGCTGTACATCGGCTCCTGGCCGTGGGCCACATCGATGATGGAGAGACGGCGGTGGGCCAGGCCCACGTTGCCGTGGGTGTAGATGCCCTCACCGTCGGGGCCGCGGTGCACAATGCACGCGTTCATCTCTTGCAGGAGCGTTTCGTCCGCTCCGTAACCGTAATAACCAGCGATTCCGCACATACTACTTACCTCATCTTTAGCACGTCAGTCCTCGCACAATGCTACTTGCTCGCGCATGGCACTGCTGCCAACCGTCACGGCGCGTAAGTGAAGTAATCGATGTGACTTTGCGCCCAACTAAGATGTAAATGTGACTACGACATCCCATGAAACCCTTGAATCCGCAGCGCCCAAACAGCCCCTGGTGGGTGTTTTGGCCCTGCAGGGCGATGTGCGCGAACACGCCCGGGCCGCCGAGGCGGCCGGCGCGCGTGTCATCAGCGTTCGACGCCGGTCCGAGCTGGACGCCGTCGACGGCCTGATCCTGCCTGGCGGGGAATCGACAACCATTGACAAACTGACCCGCATCTTTGAGCTGCGCGAGCCGCTGCGTGAGAGGATAGCCGCCGGAATGCCCGTTTTCGGCAGTTGCGCCGGCATGATCTTGCTGGCCAACGACATCGCAGACCCCGCCAAGGACATGAAGGGTGAGACACAGCAGACCCTGGGCGGGCTGGACATCACTGTGCGGCGCAACGCGTTTGGGCGCCAGGTTGACTCCTTCGAGACTGAACTGAACTTCACGGGGCTGGCCCTGGCCGGGGAAGCCGAAACCCCCGTGCATGCAGTGTTTATTCGGGCGCCCTGGGTGGAACGGGTGGGGGAGTCGGTGCAGGTCCTTGCTAGTGTTGAACTCCCTGCGGATGGGCAAACCGGTAGAATTGTCCCAGAAGTCCGTGCGGTAGCCGTTCGATCGCAGCATTTGCTGGCCACCTCCTTCCATCCGGAAGTGACTGGTGAGCGCCGCATCCACGAACTGTTTATTCGAATGATTAGAGGGGAAGCGTAACCATGTCAGGCCACTCCAAATGGGCAACAACCAAGCACAAAAAGGCGATTCTTGACAGCCGCCGCGCAAAGTCGTTTGCCAAGCTCATCAAGACCATTGAAGTTGCCGCTCGCGGCGGCGGAGCCGACCTCCAGGGCAACCCGGCCCTCGAATTGGCCGTCTCCAAGGCGAAGAAGACCTCGGTTCCGGCAGACAACATTGACCGTGCCATCAAGCGCGGCGCCGGCCTGCTCGGCGATGCCGTTGACTACCAGACCATCATGTATGAGGGCTACGGCCCCCAGGGCACCGCAATCCTGATCGAGTGCCTCACCGACAACAAGAACCGTGCCGCCTCCGAGGTCCGCCTGGCCGTTGGCCGCAACGGCGGCAACATGGGCGATCCCGGTTCGGTTGCCTACATGTTCACCCGCAAGGGCATCGTGGGCCTGCCCAAGAACGGTCTCAGCGAAGATGACCTGCTCATGGCAGTCCTGGAAGCCGGTGCCGAAGAGGTCAAGGACCAGGGCGACAGCTTTGAAATCATCTCCGACCCCCAGGACCTGCCCGCCATCCGTGCGGCCCTGGCCGAGGCCGGCATTGACTACGAATCCGATGAGGCCGGTTTTGTCCCGTCCATGCAGGTTGAGCTGGATGTGGACAACGCCCGCAAGTTCATGAAGCTCTACGACGCCTTGGAAGACCTGGATGACGTCCAGAACATTTACTCCAACGCCGACATGAGTGCCGACGTTCTCGCGGCCCTCGAAGAGGACTAGGACCTGCGTGTATTAGGAGTTGACCCGGGCTTGACCCGGTGCGGGCTCGGCGTCGTTGACGTTGCCCCCAACCGCACGGCCACCTTGGTGGGCGTTGGTGTGGTGGGAAGCTCACATGTTTTAACGTTGGACGCCCGGCTGCTGGTCATCGCGGAAGCGATCGATCAGTGGCTGGACGCGTTTAAGCCTGATGTGCTGGCCATTGAACGCGTGTTTGCCCAGACCAACCTCAGCACAGTCATGGGTGTGGCGCAGGTGTCAGGCGTTGTCATGGTGGCTGCCGCCCGGCGCAAGATACCCGTGGCCATGCACACGCCGTCGGAGGTCAAGGCCGCCGTGACAGGCAACGGCCGTGCCGACAAGGCCTCCGTCACCGCCATGGTGACCCGGCTGCTGCGCCTGCCCGAGCCGCCAAAGCCCGCCGATGCCGCGGACGCCCTGGCCTTGGCCATTGCGCACGCCTGGCGCAGCGGGGTCGCGTTTTCCCAAGGTTCCCCGAGTACGACGGCGGCCCAACAGTTGTGGCGCGATGCCGAGACCAAGTCCAAGGTCCAAAAGAACAAGGAAAAGCCCGGAGCCACCTGGCACTAGTTGTTAGTAAGTATGTTCTATATACTGGCTGTATACATTTTTCCAATCAGTAACGGTTTAGTTTCGGTGTCTCGTCAGGAGCAGTTGCAATGATCAGTTTTGTCCGGGGACCCGTGGCCCACCTTTCGCTGGCCCAGGCGGTTATCGACGTCAACGGGGTGGGCATGCTGGTTCATGCCACGCCCAAGACGCTCGGTAATCTGCGCCTGGGTGAGGAGTCCACGCTGACCACCACCATGATTGTGCGCGAAGATTCCATGACGCTGTACGGCTTCGCCGATGCGGACGAGCGCGAAGTCTTTGACGTGCTGCTCAGTGTCAGCGGCATCGGCCCCCGCCTTGCCTTGGCCATTTTGGCTGTGCTGGAACCTGAGTCCATCCGGCGTGCGGTGGCCGACGGCGACGGGAAGGCCTTCACCAAGGTTCCCGGCGTCGGGCCGAAGGTGGCAGGACGCATTGTCCTGGAACTCAAGGGCAAGCTGATCCCCACGGGTGCCCCTGTTTCGGCAGCCAAGCCGGCTGCAGCCATGGCGTGGAAAGATCAAGTTGTTGCCGCCATGACCAGCCTAGGCTGGAATGAACGTGATGCGCTCAAGAGCATTGATGCAGCCATTGCCGATGATCCGGAGCTTGGTGAGAGCGCCAATGTGCCCGCCATCTTGCGGGCCACACTGCGCTGGCTGGGCCAGGACAATTCCCGTCAAGGCAACAGGGTGCGCTAAACCATGGCAACCACTGACGATCCCGGCCTGCTGCCGGGACAAATCAGCATTGGCGGCGGCCCGGCCGGCGCGGGCCGGGTGAATGCAGCTGATTTGGCTGTGCCAGCACCGGAGCCTGAGGAGCGCGAACTTGAAGCTGCCCTGCGGCCCAAAAACCTGGACGACTTTGTGGGTCAGGAGCGGGTCCGCAAGCAATTGTCACTGGTGCTGGCTGCCTCCAAGATTCGCGGACGCAGCGCCGACCACGTCTTGATGTCCGGTCCGCCCGGGCTGGGCAAGACCACACTGGCCATGATCATTGCCGCTGAAATGAACGCGCCGCTGCGGATCAGCTCCGGCCCGGCCATTCAGCACGCGGGGGACCTGGCGGCCATTCTCTCCTCACTGTCGGAGGGTGAGGTGCTGTTCCTTGATGAAATTCACCGCATGTCCAGGCCGGCAGAAGAGATGCTGTACATGGCCATGGAGGATTTCCGTGTAGACATCATTGTTGGCAAGGGTGCCGGCGCCACTGCCATTCCGCTGGAACTGCCGCCGTTTACCTTGGTTGGCGCCACCACGCGCGCGGGACTGCTCCCCGGTCCCTTGCGTGACAGGTTCGGCTTTACCGGCCACCTGGAGTTTTATTCCGTGGGAGAACTTGAACTGGTGTTGCGGCGTTCGGCCGGCATGCTGGATTTGAAATTGACCAGCGCAGGATTCTCCATGATTGCCGGGCGGTCACGCGGCACCCCCCGCATTGCCAACCGCCTGCTGCGGAGGGTGCGGGACTGGGCCCTGGTTCACGGCATTGAAACCATAGACGCACGCACGGCGTCGGCGGCCCTGGACATGTACGAGGTGGATGCCCGGGGCCTTGACCGCCTGGATCGGAACGTGTTGGAGGCCCTGGTCAACAAGTTCAATGGCGGACCTGTTGGTCTTTCCACCCTGGCCATAGCCGTGGGTGAGGAGTCTGAGACTGTTGAAACGGTGGCCGAGCCCTTCCTTGTTCGTGAAGGCCTTTTGGGGCGAACACCCCGCGGGCGCATAGCCATGCCTGCTGCCTGGGAACACCTTGGCTTGAAGATGCCGCGAAATGCGGTTGCGGCGGCCATGCTGCCCTTTGATGAAGACGATGATGAGCAATAGCAGGCGCATTCACAGTGATCTTGGACAAGCGGCGCCAGGGCCGTTTGGCCGTGGTTGACGGCCCAGTTCCGGCATCCTGCGGGGCAGTGCCGCTCGCCGCTCCGAGTAATTAAAGACATATTGCGCTTCGTTGTGTGTATTTGTGAGCAAATGTGGGCGGATTATCATCCAACGTTCAGTTTTACCCTCTAGACTGATATGACGTCCGGCACGTTTGCTCCGTGCCGGGCACCACATGCTCTTAAAAGAATGGAACCCCAGCTGTGTCCTTCAGCAGTATTTTAGCCGCCGACGCGCCCGCCGCGCCGAGCCTGTTCAGCGGCACCAACCTCCTTTTGTTCGTCATGTTTGGCCTGCTCATCTTCATGATGATCCGCAAGCAAAGGAAGACCAAGGCAGCTGCCTCTGAGCAGCGCTCCAAGCTGGCTCCCGGCGTTGAAATGATGACCAATTTTGGTCTGTTCGGCAAAGTCATCTCCATTGATGAGGATGAGAACAAGATCGTCCTGGAAATCTCCCCCGGCATCACCGCTACTGTTCACCGTCAAACAGTTGCCAAGATCATTGAGCCCGAGACTGCCAAGGCAGTGGTTCCCGACGACGCTTCCGCCTTGACTCTGGGTCTGGAAAAGTCAGAGAACACGGGGGAAACCGCTGCGGAATCCCTTGAGCGCCTAAAGAATGAAAACAAAGACAACTAGCCTTATGCGGGTTGGCAGCTGCTGTGCCGGTGAAAGCCGTGCACGGCAGCATTGCCATGTTCTCTACACCCGTGACCAATAGAAGGATCCCTTGATGGCACGAACAGGTCCGACGTCCACAGCCCGCAGAACTCTTCTGTGGCTTGCGGCGATCATCATTGCATGCACCCTGGCAGTAGGTGGCGGCGTCCTCGCCGGAGCCGCCTCATGGTCGCCAAAATTGGGCCTTGACCTGGAGGGCGGCACCCAGATGATTCTGGCGCCCAAGGTTGAAGGCGCTGGCAGTATCACCAGCGAGCAGTTGGACCAGGCCGTGTCCATTATCCGTCAGCGCGTTGACGGTTCAGGTGTCTCGGAAGCACAGATTTCCACCGAGAACAATACCAACGTTGTCGTGAACATGCCCGGCAAGCCCACCGATGAAGTGCGCGAGCTCATCAAGGCCTCGGCCAACATGAACTTCCGCCCGGTGATTGTTGCCACCCAGGCTCCCAGCGGTGCAGTGCCCGAAGCGGAGCGGACTCCTGCCGACAAGCTGCCCAAGCCCACAGCAGCCCCAGTCAACGCCAGCGACCCCAACTGGGTTGACGCTGCCTTGATGAAGCAGTTCGAGGCAACCAGCTGCATCGCGCCGCTGACTGAGCGTCCCACAAGCTCCGATCCGGCAAAGCCCCTGGTGAGCTGTGAGCCGGAATCCGGCATCAAGTACATTCTTGGCCCGGTGGAAATTCCCGGCAAATGGATCAAGACTGCCAGCTATGGCCTGCAGGCTGGCGCCCAGGGCGCCACCACCAATGAATGGTCGGTTCAGCTGACGCTGACCAAGCCCGAAGGTGCCGTGGCGTTCAAGGACGTCACCCAGCGCCTGAACGGAAAATACCTGGCAAACCCGGAGGATCCGCAGGCACGTTTCGCCATCGTCCTGGATGACAGCGTCATCTCCGCTCCCGCGTCCATGGCCGTCATCACTGATGGCCAGTCCTCCATTACCGGGCAGTTCACCGAAACCAGCGCCAAGGCCCTTGCGGACAAGCTGAAGTTTGGTTCCCTGCCGATCAGTTTCGAGATCCAGAGTGAACTCCAGATCTCGGCAACACTTGGTTTGCAGCAGCTGGAAATGGGCATGTTGGCCGGTTTGATCGGTCTCGGTTTGGTGGTCATCTACTCACTGTTCCAGTACCGGGCACTTGGTCTGGTTACCATCTTCTCCCTGGTCATCGCCGGTGTGATCACCTACCTTGCCATCATCTTGCTCGGTTGGGCAGAGAACTACAGGCTGTCCCTGGCTGGTGTGGCTGGCATAATCGTGGCCATCGGCCAGACAGCCGACTCGTTCATTGTTTACTTTGAACGTGTCAGGGATGAGTTGCGTGATGGCCGCGGACTGGTTGCCGCGGTCGAAAACGGCTGGTCCCGGGCCAAGCGCACCATCCTGGCCTCCAAGGCAGTGAACCTTCTGGCCGCCGTGGTGCTGTACTTTGTCTCCGTTGGAAACGTCAAGGGTTTCGCCTTCACGCTGGGCCTGACAGCTGTGGCCGACCTCATTGTGGTCTTCCTGTTCACCCACCCCACCCTGCAGTTGCTGGCACGCACCAAGTTCTTCGGTGAAGGCCACAGCTTCTCCGGCCTGGATCCTGTCCAGCTTGGTGCCGTTCCCCTGTACCGCGGTGCAGGCCGTTTCCGGACGCCTGAAGAGAGCATGGAAGTAGCCAAAGGCAAGAACGCCCGCGCAGCCGGTGAAGCCGAACGCCGCCAGACCATTGCCGAACGCCGACTGGCGACCAAGCAGGCCGAATTGGTTGGCAGCAGGGGTGCCGGGGCACCAAAGTCCGAGTCCAATGACGACTCGAAGGAGAACAAGTAATGAAGAGCTTTGCCACTTTCGGTAACGAACTGTACACCGGTGAACGGTCCTACGAGTTTGTTGGAAAACGTAAGATCTGGTTCGGCATCACAGGCCTTGCCGTCCTGCTGTCTCTTTTGATCCCCATGCTGGGCGGCGGCTTCAACTTCGGCATTGAGTTCCGCGGCGGTTCGCAGTTCACCATTTCCGACGTTGCCCACACCGACGTGTCCATTGGTGAAGAGGCTGTTGCGCAGGCTGTTTCCGGCACGGCGGCCGTGGTGACCAACATTGCCGGCAATACCATGCAGGTCCAGACCGACAGGCTCACCGATGACCAAACCTTGAAGGTCAAGGATGCGTTGAAGGGCGCCTACGGTGTCACGGAGGATCACATCACCTCAACGTTCGTTGGCCCCACCTGGGGACAGGATGTGTCTCGTCAGGCCATCATCGGTTTCATTGTCTTTGTGCTTCTGGCAACCGTCCTGATGGCCCTGTACTTCCGCACCTGGCGCATGTCCATTGCAGCGGTGGTGGGCATGCTGGTGGTCATGGTGGTGACGGCCGGCATCTACGGGGTGTCCGGATTTGAGGTGACACCGTCCGCCATCATCGGCTTCCTGACCATCCTGAGTTACTCCCTGTATGACACGGTTGTGGTCTTCGACAAGATACGTGAAAACACGGCCGACATTACCAAGTCGGTGCGCAGGACTTTCGGTGAGGAAGTCAACCTGGCCGTCAATCAGACGCTAGTCCGCTCCATTAACACCATGATGGTTGCAGTCCTGCCGGTTGGCTCCATCTTGTTCATCGGTGCCTTCCTGCTCGGCGCCGGTACCCTGCGCGACCTGTCCCTGGCACTGTTCATCGGCATTATTGTCAGCACGTTCTCCACCATCTTTGTCGCTGCTCCGTTGTACTCGTGGTTGCGTGAGCGTGAGCCCGAACTGGCCAAGCAGGCCAAGAAGGTTCACTCGCGCCGCGCCAGTGAGGCGGCAGCCGAGGCTGCAAAGAGCGTCAACGTTTGAGGGCACCAGAGTTGTAACATGGCCGGGGGTGGATGCACAGCATCCGTCCCCGGCTGTCCTTTTGGTCAAAGTATCCCCGTCTGCGCCTTACACTGGATAAATGCTCCGTAGTGGGAGCGTGCGGCCGCAATTGCGAGGGAGGTAGTGCGTTGAACGATGAATCGCCCTCGCATGAAATATTGACCGAATCCGGGTCGCCGACTCCGGGCGATGCCGGCGTTTCCAAGCCACGCCCGGCGGATTTGCGGCCCACCTTTCCCGGCCGCCGTGAACGCACACGGTCGCGGCTGGCCCGCCTGACCGGCTGGTCCAATGAAAGTTACTCGCCCATCTTGGAACCTTTGCTGCGCATTGTGCGGGCCAAGAACCCCAAGGAAGACTTTGAGCTGATCCAACGCGCCTTCTCGGTTGCGGAAAAGTACCACGAGGGCCAGAAGCGCAAGAGCGGGGATCCCTACATCACCCATCCGGTTGCCGTGACAACCATTTTGGCCGAGCTGGGTATGAGCGGCAGCACCCTGGCAGCGGCCCTGCTGCATGACACGGTTGAGGACACCGCCTACACCCTGGCCGAGCTGGAACGGGACTTTGGCCCCGAAATTACCATGCTGGTTGACGGTGTCACCAAACTCGACAAGGTTGAGTTTGGTGATGCGGCACAGGCAGAGACTGTCCGCAAAATGGTCATCGCCATGGCAAAGGACATCCGTGTCCTGGTCATCAAACTGGCCGACAGGCTGCACAACGCCCGCACGTGGAGGTTTGTCTCGGCAGCATCCTCGGAGAAGAAGGCCAGGGAAACCCTGGACATCTTTGCGCCGCTGGCGCACAGGCTCGGCATGAACGCCATGAAGTGGGAGCTTGAAGAACTGTCCTTCGCCGCCCTGTACCCCAAGGTGTATGAAGAGATTGTCCGGATGGTTCAAGACCGCTCTCCCGAGCGTGAGAAGCAACTGGGCATCATCCGCCGTGAAATTGCCGAGTCACTGCGGGTGTCAAAGATCAAGGCCGAAATCACCGGCCGGCCCAAGCACTACTACTCCATCTACCAAAAAATGGTGGTGCGCAACAAGGACTTTGATGACATCAACGATCTCATCGGTGTCCGTGTCTTGGTGGACACCGTGGGTGACTGCTATGCCGCCCTGGGCCAAATCCACTCACTCTGGAACCCCCTGGTGGGGCGTTTCAAGGACTACATTGCGCTGCCAAAGTTCAACATGTACCAGTCGCTGCACACCACTGTGGTGGGCCCGGGCGGCAAATTGGTGGAAATTCAGATCCGCACACTGGAGATGCACCAGCGGGCGGAATACGGCGTTGCGGCCCACTGGAAGTACAAGAGCGGCAACAAGGCGCCCGTCACCAGCCAGGATGACATGAACTGGCTGCGCACCCTGGTGGACTGGCAGCAGGAGACCAAGGACCCCAACGAGTTCCTGGAATCACTGCGCTATGAGATGAACGCCAAGGAAGTGTTTGTCTATACCCCCAAGGGCGCTGTCATAGCCCTGCCCGAGGGTTCCACCCCCGTGGACTTTGCCTACAGTGTGCACACCGAGGTGGGCCACCGGACCATTGGGGCACGCGTCAACGGCAAACTGGTGCCGCTCAACAGTGAACTGGCCCATGGTGACACCGTGGAGATCTTCACGAACAAGGCAGAGGGGGCAGGCCCCAGCCAGGACTGGCAAAACTTTGTCAAGAGTGCCCGGGCGCGCAACAAGATTCGCCAGTGGTTCAGCAAAGAACGCCGTGAAGAATCCATTGAAAAAGGCAAAGAGCTCCTGACCAAGGGCATGCGCAAGGCGAACCTGCCCCTGCAAAAGATGATGACGCACGACGCCCTCATGGCCGTGGCGGAGCATTTTCACTACACCGACATTGCCGGGCTTTACGCCGCCGTGGGGGACGGGCACACGTCCACCCAGTCGGTGGTTGAACGCCTCCGCGAAGTGCTAGGCGTCCACCACGACATTGACGACACGCCGGCGCCGTTGGACACCCACGTCTCCACCAGCCGTCCGCGCACCTCCGATTCCGGTGTGATTGTCCACGGCGTCGGGGAGGTGCTGGTCAAGTTGGCCAGGTGTTGCACGCCCGTCCCGCCTGACCCCATCTCCGGATTCGTCACCAAGGGCTCAGGGGTGTCCGTGCACCGCCAGGACTGCCCCAACCTGCTGCACCTGCAAAACGAGCCCGACAGGCTCGTTGAGGTCGAATGGGCCCAGGCGCAAAAGGGCGTTTTCCTGGTGGAGATCCAGGTGGAGGCGCTGGACCGCAAGAGCCTGCTCTCCGATGTGACGCGCGTGCTGGCAGAATGCCACGTTAACATTCTGGCAGCGAGCGTCAGCACCACACGCAACCGGGTGGCAATGTCCAAATTTGCCTTTGAAATGGGCGATCCCAAATACCTGGACAACGTGTTCAACGCCGTGCGCCGCATTGACGGCGTCTACGACGTTTACAGGGCAACCACGGGGTCAAACCGGCGCGCCTAAGGCTGCCGGCCGGCGTCGAGCATGCTGTGCAGCAGTTCCTGTGCCCGGAGCTTTCCGGGCACGTGCACGGCAGCGGCCAGGGCCTGCTCAATGCCGCCCAAGGAGCACCGCAACGCTGCCTGTCCGGCCATGGCCGCCACGACAGCCCGCGCTGTTCCCTGCGGGGCAGTCCGGGCAACGTCCACGGCAGTCCGCAGCGGGCTCGTCACCAGGGCGCCGCCCAGTCCCTGCACATCCGCGGCGTCCAGGTGGACCTGGCGCAGTGTGCAGCCGCTTTGGGCCGGCAGAAATGCCGTGTTGCCGTCGTTGGGCACCAGCAATGAAATGACCAGTGGAGGGGGAGCGCAGCCGTAGATCCATGCCGCGGCCAGCTGGCCCAGCACGGCCCGCTTTTCCAGCGCCGCAGGAATACTGAGAGTGAGTGCTGCCGCCCTCAGAGCGGGCGTCTCGGGAAGCGTGCCGGGACGGAACACATCACCCACCACGGGGACCAGCACGCCGTCGAGCTTCATGGCGTGAAGTTCGGCAAGGACGAACATGTCACCGGGAACCAGAAGAGTGGCGGGCCAGCTGCGTGAATCGCTCATGAGCCAAGACTGCACCCGTGCCCGGCAAACAAAAAGGCCCCAGCGCCGGATTGTGGACAACCCGGCCCTGGGGCCTTGTGAACTGCAGCAAAAAAGTTGCTAGGAGAAGTCCGCAGCTGCCTTCTGGATCTGCTCCAGCCACAGTTCACGGGCTGCCAATGCCTCGGTGGCCTTGGCCACCTTGCGGGCATCCCCAGCCTTCTGGGCCTTGGCAAGATCTTCCTTCAGGCCGGCAATGGTCGCTTCGAGCTGGCTCAAGGCGCTGCTGGTGCGGGCCTTGGCTTCGGGATCGCTGCGGCGCCAGTTGTCTTCGTCGGCGGCGCGGACGGCGTCCTCAACCTTGCGCAAACCAGCCTCAACGCGCTGCATGTCATTGCGGGGAACCTTGCCGGCTTCCTCCCACTTGTCACGAATGGACTGCAAAGCCTTCTTCGTGGTGTTGAGGTCCTTGATGGGCAGCAGCGCCTCAGCCTCGGCAATCAGGGCTTCCTTGACCACCAAGTTGGCGCCGAATTCCTCATCCAGGGCGCTGTTGGCGGCCTGGCGGGCAGCGAAGAACTTGTCCTGCGCGCCGCGGAAGCGGGCCCACAGTGCGTCATCATCCTTGCGGCTGGCGCGGGGTGAGCCCTTCCACTGGTCCATCAAGCGGCGGTACTCGCCGGCAGCGAAGCCCCAGTCAGTTGACGTTGCCAATTCCTCGGCAGCCTCAATCAAGGACTCCTTGGTGCTCTTGGCGGCGGCGTTGTTGTTGTCCAGCTGCGAGAAGTAGGCGCGGCGGTGGCGGTCAAACACTGTGCGGGCGCTGCGGAATCGCTTCCACAGGCCTTCCTCAGTGGCGCGGCCAAGGCGCATGCCCGACTTTTGGGCCTGCTTCCAGAACTCAAAGAGCTCGTTCATGCGGGCGCTGCTGACCTTCCACTGGATGGTGGTGGGGTCCTCGGCTGCAATGGCCTCGGCCTCGGCCACAATGGCCTCGCGCGCTGCCAATTCAACGGAGCGGGCAGCCTCGTGGGTTGCGCGCTCCGCAGCGGCCAGGGCCTTGATGCTCTCATCCAGCGCCACCAGACGGGCCAAAGCCGCGTTGACGTCACCCACAGAGGTGCGTTCGCCAAGCTGTTCGCGCAGGTGCGTGACAGTCTTGTGCATGTCTGTGGTGGGTGCCTTTGCCTCAACACGCTGCTCAAGCAGCGTCACCTGGGCCAGGATGTCCTCGAACTTGCGGGCAAAGTAGGCCAGGGCCTCATCCTTGCTGGCGCCGGGGTACTGGCCCACGGGGAACTCTTCGCCGTCCAGCAGCAGGAAGACGTGTCCGTCTTCTTCGGCCCGACCAAACTTGGCAGCATCCGCCAAGTTCACCGCCGGAACTGCCACTACCGGGGCAGCAACTGGGGCGGCAGCGGCTGGCGGAGCCTTGGGCCGGGCAGCAAAGGCAGCAGGGGAAGGCGAGGGAGCTGCAACGGAGGCTTGCGCCGCGTTGGCAACGTCCGTCGCAGCGCTTTCCTGGGCAGGAATGGCCGGCTCGGTTGTTGAGGCAAGTGTTTCGTCGGATTCTTGACTGTGTGTCACCGCTAAAAGTCTTTCGCTGGAGGGAACTGATGGGTGGAGCTAAACGATCTGGCCGGGATCGCGTTGGAACGTCGTTTACTTGGCGGGGTTGATGCATTCCGCCAGGCGTGGCCGTGAAATCTAATCAAGCTTGAACGAGTCTATCGTCACCTTGGTCTTGGGTGCGCCGTCTGTGGCGTCTGCAGCGATCCCGCCATCAGCAATTGCGCTCACAACATCCAGGCCGCTGGTGACCTTGCCGACAATTGTGTAGCCTCCGGTGTCCTGGGGAAGGACGGTGTCCTTGAAGGTGATGAAGAACTGGGTGCCGTTGGAATACGTGGTGTTTGCGCGGGCCACGGCGATGGTGCCGGCAGGGTATTTGCCGTCGGCGGGAGTGTTTTCCACCGGGCCCCACTGGTAGCCGGGATCGCCCTGGCCGTCGCCCTTCAACGAACCGCACTGCAGCACGCCAAAGTTGGGCGCGTCGGCGAGGCGGTGGCAGTTCTTGCCCGTCATGAACCCGGCATCAGCCAGGGATTTGAACACGGCAGCGGCCTGGGGGGCCTTGGTGCCGTCCAGGCTCACGCCCACAGGCTGGCCGTTCAGGTCCAGTGAACCGGTGAAGGTTTTGCCCTTGGCGGTGTCAGCCTTGGGAACTGTGGGGCTGTTGGTTTGGACCGGGGCAGCGGTTGTCGGGGCTGCCGTGGCAGTTGCTGCGGCCGTGGGTGCCGGCTCGGAGTCGGCGGAGGCCTTTTCCTTGGGGGTGAACACAGTCAGCGCCAGCACAATGGCAACTATCAGGGCAACGGCGATGGCAATGGATGCGATCAGGTTGTCGCGCTTGCGGCGTCGGAGCTGCTCCTGGTGCAGAGCCTGGTTGGCCTCCATGCGTGCAACGCGTGCCTTCGCTTCGCGGCTGGACTTATTGCTGTTGACCAACTGTGCCTCTCCTTCTGGTGTGAGCGGTGTGTTCACCCTCACCGTGCGGCTGTGGCGGGGGTGGGTTAGGGGTGGA
This sequence comes from Specibacter sp., assembly GCA_039932175.1. Lineage (GTDB taxonomy): Bacteria > Actinomycetota > Actinomycetes > Actinomycetales > Micrococcaceae > Specibacter. The sequence goes on along the minus strand of JBDTQM010000011.1, from coordinate 16,872 downwards.
GTGCCAAACCTTATAAAATGGCATTCGGTGTCAGTTTACCCATGTATGTCCCGCAAAGCGCGAGCATGACAGGGCCAACCCCGCACCTTACGTTTACCCGCCCCGCCACTTCCCGTGTTTGAAGGTCTCAAGTGGCGCATGTTAGGAGAGCATTACCCATGGCCCGCAACGCCTCCTTGTCCGGTTTTCCAGAGTGGCTTCCCGAGGAACGGCTGGTGGAACAGCATGTGTTGGACACGCTGCGCCGCACCTTTGAACTCCACGGGTTCAGCTCAGTAGAGACCCGGGCGGTGGAGACTGTCGGTCAGCTCCTGCGCAAGGGTGAGATTGATAAAGAGGTGTACGCGCTCTCCCGCCTGCAGGACGATGACGGCAACGCGTCCGCCGCTGCCAAGGCCGACCCCAACCAGTTGGCCCTGCACTTTGACTTGACAGTCCCCTTTGCCCGCTACGTGGTGGAGAACGCCGGTTACCTGTCCTTCCCGTTCCGGCGCTACCAGATCCAGAAGGTGTGGCGCGGCGAGCGTCCCCAGGAAGGCCGTGCCCGCGAGTTCACCCAGGCTGACATTGACGTGGTGGCCGACGGCGAACTTCCCTTCCGCTACGACGTTGAACTTGCGCTGGTGATTGCCGAGGCACTGTCCGCCCTGCCCATTCCCGCCTTCAAGCTGCGCATCAACAACCGTAAATTGGCCGAAGGTTTCTACCGGGGGATTGGGCTCAGCGACACGGCAGGGGTGCTGCGCAGCATTGACAAGCTGGAAAAGATTGGCGCCGAGGCCGTGGCCACCCTGCTCAAGAACGAGCTCGGTGCCACGGATGAGCAAGCCGCCAAGGCCCTCGCCCTGGCCTCCATCCGCACCGAAGACACCTCCTTCGTGGCAGCCGTGCGTGCCCTGGGTGTCACCGACGAGCTCATGGAAGAAGGCTTGAACGAGCTGGAGCAGGTCATTGCTGCTGCCGTGAAGAGCGCCCCCGGGTCAGTGGTGGCAGATCTTTCCATTGCCCGCGGTCTGGACTACTACACAGGCACCGTCTATGAGACAGTCCTGGTGGGCCACGAAGCACTGGGTTCCATCTGCTCCGGCGGCCGTTACGACGCCCTCGCCTCCAAGGGCAACCGCAAGTTCCCCGGCGTCGGGCTCTCCATTGGTGTGACCCGCCTGGTGGCCAGGATCCTCAGCCAGGAATTCGCCAAGGCCTCCCGCAGCGTCCCCACAGCCGTCCTGGTCACCCTGGTGGATGAGGACAGCTGGTCCGACGCCCAGGATGTGGCCGCAGCCTTGCGCGCCCGCGGCATCTCCACGGAGGTTGCCGCCAAGGCGGACAAATTCGGCAAGCAGATCAAATACGCGGACAAGCGCGGGATTCCTTACGTCTGGTTCACCGACGAGTCCGGCACCCACCAGGTCAAGGACATCCGCAGTGGCGAGCAGGTAACGGCTGATCCCGTGACCTGGATGCCGCCGGCCGTTGACCTGGTGCCGCAGATCCTCAAGGCATAACCCACTCTCTCTCCGTCTATGACGCAGTTGTTGCACCAAAATGGCCCCAGAAAGCGCTTTCCAGTGCAATAACTGCGTCACAGATTGCAGGGGCGGGGTTCGGACCCGCCGCTGAGGTGTGCAGTGTCTCGAGCGGCTCGACCAGCGCGGGATTGAATCACCGGTAAACTTCTAGACAAACTCTTTTGCGGCCCGAATCAGGGCCGTTCACCACCATTGAAAGGAATGCTGTGCTGCGCACACATGACCTGGGCTCCTTGCGGGCCGAACATATTGGCCAGACCGTCACACTCTCGGGGTGGGTTGCCCGCCGTCGAGACCATGGTGGTGTGGCTTTCCTTGATCTGCGTGACGCCTCGGGCGTGGCGCAGATTGTGGTGCGTGAAGAGGATGTGTTCCATTCACTGCGCAACGAATTCGTTTTGCAGATCACCGGAACTGTTTCCCGCCGCCCCGAGGGCAACGAGAACCCGGCACTGGCAACGGGTGAGATTGAAGTCATGGCGGATGCCGTCGTGGTGCTCAACGAGGCCGCGCCGCTGCCGTTCCAGATGGACGAGCACGTTGAGGTTGGTGAGGAAGCGCGTCTGAAGCACCGCTACCTGGACCTGCGCCGCCCGGCCATGCAACGCAACCTGCGCCTGCGCTCCGAGGCCAACCGCGTGGCCCGCAACCTGCTGCACGAGCAGGGCTACACCGAGATTGAAACCCCCACGCTGACCCGCTCCACCCCCGAAGGCGCCCGCGACTTCGTGGTGCCGGCGCGTTTGGCGCCGGGTTCCTGGTATGCACTGCCGCAGTCCCCGCAGCTGTTCAAGCAGTTGCTGCAGGTGGGCGGCTTTGAGAAGTACTACCAGATTGCCCGCTGCTACCGCGATGAGGACTTCCGTGCGGACCGCCAGCCGGAATTCACCCAGCTGGACATCGAGGCCAGCTTCGTGGACCAGGATGACATCATCGCCCTCGGCGAGAAGATTGTCTCGGCCCTGTGGAAGCTGATCGACGTCGAAATCCCGATGCCCATCCAGCGCATGACGTACCGCGACGCCATGGCCCGCTACGGCTCGGACAAGCCCGACCTGCGCTTCGGGCTGGAACTTTCCGATTTGACCGAGTTCTTCAAGGACACCGGGTTTGGCGTCTTCAAGGCTCCCTACGTGGGCGCAGTGGTCATGCCCGGTGGCGCTTCACAGCCCCGCCGCCAGCTGGATGCCTGGCAGGAATGGGCCAAGCAGCGCGGCGCCAAGGGCCTGGCCTACGTGCTGGTCAAGGAAGAGGGCGAGCTGACTGGTCCCGTTGCCAAGAACCTCACTGACACCGAGCGTGCCGGCCTGGCCGACGCCGTTGGTGCCAAGATCGGCGACTGCATCTTCTTCGCCGCCGGTGAAGTTTCCCCCTCACGCGCACTCCTGGGTGCGGCCCGCGTTGAGATCGGCCACCGCACCGGGTTGATCAACCCGGCCGACTGGGCGTTCGTGTGGATTGTTGACGCACCCATGTTTGAGCCTGCCTCCGACGCCGTTGCCTCCGGCGACGTTGCTGTTGGTGCCGGCAAGTGGACAGCTGTGCACCATGCGTTCACCTCGCCCAAGCCCGAGTTCATGGACACCTTCGACACCGACCCGGAAAACGCGCTGTCCTACGCTTACGACATCGTGTGCAACGGCAACGAGATCGGTGGCGGTTCCATCCGTATCCACCGCAGCGACGTCCAGGAACGAGTGTTTGAGCTCATGGGCCTGGACAAGGAGTCGGCGCAGACCAAGTTCGGCTTCCTGCTCGAGGGCTTCAAGTTCGGCGCCCCGCCGCACGGCGGCATTGCCATCGGCTGGGACCGTGCCGTGTCCCTTCTGGCCGGCGTGGATTCCATCCGCGACGTCATTGCGTTCCCGAAGTCCGGCGGCGGCTACGACCCGTTGACCCAGGCTCCGGCCCCCATCACGGCGCACCAGCGCAAGGAAGCCGGCGTTGATTTCAAGCCGGAAGCCAAGCCCGAGGCCAAGTAACACCTGCTGCACAGGAAAATGCCGGCCTCTCGCCAAGGGAGGCCGGCATTTTCTGTCTTAACGCCCCTCGATGGTGAGCCCGGCGATGACTTCAGCCAGCTCCGGGGCTGCCCGGACGACGTCGGACGCCTCACCAAGCGCCGTAACCCGGCATCCCGCGGTGATCGACTCGAAGCTGACCTCCTGCAGTGATCCGTCGTAGACGTTGAAGCCGCGCGCGCCGTGCCCGAACGTCTCCACCGGGGCGTCGATTCTCAGCGTGCCGATCTCGCCAAAGTTCATAAAGCCAATGCAGGTGGGTCCCCATGAGGTGACGGCCCCTGGCATGCCAGTCCGCGACGGCGCCCCACTTGTCCAGCACCATGTCGTTTTGGCCGTACGTGGTGGTGGTGCCCAAGTTACGCACCTGGGCAACGTTGGCTCCGCTGATGACAAACACGCCGCCGCTGATCACGTCCGGCGTGCCCGGGGCAATGCCCCCGTTGGAGGACACATCCACTGTGCTGAGAGAGTTCGACGTCGATGCTCCCGCCGTCCGCCTTGCCGGCGGTGTCGCCGTGCCCGCCAACAAAAATCCCGCCGCCATGGACCTGCTCGGCGGCGCTGCCGGCCGAGATGTGTTCCTGCCTTGCTGTGAGTTTCACCGCCGGATCGCCTTGGCGGTTCCAGAGCGTGAAGTCGCCATGCAGTGCCTTCAACCCGAAGCCGGTGGGCCGGTGGAAGCGCCCGCGGGTGTCCGCTGTGGTGATGGTGAGATCCTGCACAGTGTTGTTGCTGGTGGGCTGCAGGCCCTTGGCGCCGAAAGTGAGGGTGCCTGCCGCAGTGAGACTCCCGGCGGCAGCGTCACCGAGGGCATCCCCTGAAGAATGCCGACGCTTTCCATGTGGGTGGCACCCGGGCCGAATGCCTGCTGGAAATCTTTTGGATTCGATAGCCGTGTCCACATCATGTTCATCATGCATCCCACCAAAGGGGCCTGGTCACAGCTTTTTGGGCCACTGCCTTTAGGGCCAGCGAATTAGGGCCAGCAGAGCGCCGGCAACTGCGAATGGGCAGGGAATCATTGGCGCCAGGTCCGGCTCCGCCCCGCTACGATAAATCGATGAGAAATCCAGCAACCGAAGCCGCCACCCTTGACACCCTTGAAGGGTTGATGAACGCGGCCTGGCCTGCGTGTGAGGAAACTGATGCTGATGGCTGGGTGCTGCGGTCGGCCGGTTCTGTCACCCAGCGGGCCAACTCCGTCTGGCCGCGGGCCGCACCTGCTGATCCGGGTGCGGCCCTGCGGTTGGCCGCGCGCTGGTATGCCGCGCGACGCCAACCCGTCATCTTTCAAGTGACGCACAGGCCGGAAAATGAGCTGTTGGAACAACTGCTGGACCAAGATCGGTACTCCCGCCAGTCGGAGACACTGATCATGACGGCCCCCGGCACCGACGCTGATGCCCATCCAGAGCCCGGCGGCGTCACGCTGATGTTGGCTGATGCGCCGTCGGACGCGTGGATGGAACTCTGGTGGCGGATCGACGGCAGGGGAGGGCCGGCCGAACGTGGCCTGGCCCATGAGATTCTCACCGGAGTTCAGTCCCTGTACGCCTCGGCGGTGAACGGCGACGGCACGGTGGTGGGCACGGGGCGGCTGACGGTTGTCAATGGTTGGGGCGGGATTTACTGCATGAGTGTTCACCCCGACTTTCGACGCCGGGGCGTTGCCGCGGCATTGTTGCGCCAGCTCCTGGCGGCGGCACATGAGCGGGGCGCTGCCCAGTCGTGGCTGCTGGTGACGGCCGCGAACGCCGGCGCGCAGGCACTCTACGAAAACGCTGGATTCGCAGAAGCCGGCAGATATCACTACCGCCAGGCGCCGCTGCGCCGTGCACCTGGGGCCTGCTGACACGCCGCAGCCCCTGGGTCGCCGGGGTTGTGGGCACTAGCCTGTGGGGATGGGCGGTGCAGAGCAGGAATTGACTGGCGGCAACGCATCGGGCCGTGTGGTGCGGGTGGGGGAGACGGTGCGAAAACCCTGGGCCCAGAACACGTCAATGGGGCAGGACTATCTCGCAGCCGTCCGGGCGCGTGGCGTCGATGCCCCCGAGCCGCTGGGGCGTGACCGGCACGGACGGCAAGTGCTCGAGTACATCGGCGGCACCCTTGCGCTGGACCGCTTGCCGCTGGTGCCCGCGGACCTGCTGAAGGTGGGCGGACTCATCCGCCGCATCCACGATGCCAGCGAGTTCGTGCCGATGCCCGAACCCGGCGGGTGCAAAATGCAGTTTCTGGCGGAGCATCCGGCCCTGCGCTGCGCAAGGCGCTGCCGGCCGCCATGGCACAACGAACCCTGGCCATGTTCGAACTGCTGCGCTCATCAAGCGCGAGCGGATTCCAGCCCTGGACCGACATGTATGTCAACGTCCATGGCGGGCATTGGCGTGCCGCCGCTGAGTATGTTGCGCTCAGCCAGGATGCCTGGGCTCGGGCACCCTCGCCGTAGCTGCGGGTTGTGATTGTATGGGGGATGAATTCGACGTACCGTTTTCCTGCCGACACACCGGAAATTGACCGGGGACAAGTGCACCCGTGGCTCAGCGCGGAAAGGTACTGGGACAAGGGAAGAACCCGTGACATGCAGGACCGGGCCATTGACGGGTCCCGCAACGCCGGCGTGTACGACACTGACTCGGGCCGGCAGTTCGCCTACGCGTGGGAAGTCACCCACGGGGGACGCCCACAGCCTCTACGCAAAGTTCGGGTGTGAGCCCCTTCACCCGCCGTCGCAGTGGATGCAGCAATTGGCCCAACAACCGCCAACGGATTGGCGAAAACCATGGCACCGAAGAATCAGCGCGATCTGGTTGGACAGTACTTTGCCGGTTTCCGGGCCGGCAACCACCAGCAAATCCCCGCGGCGCTCACCGACGGCGTCGAGTGGATAATTTACGGACACCGCACCACCGGCGGGAGGGCCGTGGTGTAAATGAGTGCACGCAGGAAGTGCCCAGCGTTTCGGGCATGGACATCATGGTTCTCCTTGGTTGCGGACCGGCGGTGGGGCCACGTTGCGAAGGTCCAGCTGCATGAATACGCTGTGCGGGTCGGGGACGTAGGGCCCAAAGGGCGGGCATTGCGTGAATCCGTGCCGCGCATAAAGTCGGCGGGCAGGGGCGAAAAACTCGTCGCTGCCTGTTTCCAGGTAGAGGCATGTGTAGCGGCGTCGCCGGGCTTCAGCAACCAGATGTTCCAGCAGCAGCGCAGCCATGCCCCGTCCCCGTGCGTCGGCAGTGGTCCGCATCGATTTTACTTCGCCCTGGGCGGGGCCCAATTGTTTCAACGCGCCACAGCTGAGCAGCTGTCCGCCCTCGCGGGCTGTCCAGAACGTCACCTCATGCCCGGAGAGCGCGGAATGCTCCAGTGCATGAACACTGTCGGCAGGCGAGGTGGCAAACATGTCAGCCAGATGTTCGTCGAGCAGCCGCCGAACGTCCACCCTTTGCGGATCGTCAATCTCAATCAAAACCATGGAAAAACCCTACCCTCGCCCGAGGGTTGGGAATGCGGCGTCCCAGGAAGGGCACCAGCCGGGTGCCGCCGTCGGGCGGGCCAGCAAGTCGAGCAGGATCGAAAAAGCGGCTCCGTCCGGGGCGGCCTCGAGCGGACGCGTAGAGCAGGCCATTGAAGGGAATCGACCATGAACACCACCTTCAGCACCTGGGAAAAGGCTGCAGTCGAGGAGTTGGCAGGCACGGACAGGGAATTGGCTGAACCTTGCACTAGCTGGTCACGACGCACACTGCCTTGGGGGCACAGACCTGGTCCGGTACGCCACCCTTGGATTCCAGCCGGACGCCAAGCCTGACTATGGCAACCTCCGGCCGCCTTCCTGCACCCTGGCTGCGGCCTGTCGATTCCTGATCCAAAGTGCCGGCCGCGACCGGCGATGATGCGTCCACAGTGGTGCTTCTCCTCCCGGCCCGGAGGGTCAATGCGGCCAGAACCACCAGGATGGCCGCGGTTGTGGTGAGTGCCAAGACATTGACCCCGCTCCACCCCAGCACCTGGACCAGCCCCGCGTCGGCAAAGGAACCCGCCGCTGAAAGGGCGGCCGTTGCCCCGTCAGCGAAACCTTGAAGTTTCGCACCCCTGCCTTTGGGGCGGGGGTAAGACTGAAGCAGGAGCGCCGAACCGGCTACGAACAGGACATTCCAGCCAACTCCCACAAGCGCCAGCGTAAGGGTCATGGCCCAGCCGGAACTGGAGATTATCCCGACGGCGCACCCGCCGGCCATGATGAATCCACCCCCAAGGTTGGTCTTGAAGACGCCAAATCTCTTGAGAAACAGCGCGCTCAGGGCTGACGGGGCAAACATGCCCACGAGGTGCCACTGAATCATGGTTGCGTCCAGGGCAGGGGAGTGCCCCGCGTGGCCGTTCGCCAGCGGTCCCGTGGCCATGACCAGCGTCATCACGAGTCCGGAACCGGTCAAAACGACCACTGCCTGCTGGAACCTTGAACGAAGACCATCACCGCGGGGCGCATGGTCTCCATCTGTTCGGGTGCCTTTGCGCTGGCCCAGGCCGGCATCTTGGACGGGCTGCAGGCCGCCACCCACTGTGCATCCACGGCGGACCTGGCCGTCCTCTATCCACGCATTGCCGTGGATGAAAATGTCTTGTCCGTGGACAACGGCCACGTGCTCACCTCTGCCGGCGTCGCGGCCGGAATTGACCTGTGCCTGCACCTGGTTCGGACCGACTGGGGCGCAGCGCAGGCAAATCTGAGCGCACGATCCATAGTTTCCGCACCCCGGCGGGAAGGCGCCCAGTCACAATTCATCGGGCCCCGGCCCCTCTACGGAACGGCGAACCAGCCCGCCGACGTCGCAGCCGCCATGGAATGGGGCGCAGCGCACATGCACCGCCCGATCACCATCGCGCACATCAGCGCTGCCACGGAACTCAGTGAACCAACACTTGCCCGCAGATTTGAAACTCATGCAGCAACCGCGCCCATGAAGTGGCTGGCGGCTTAACGCGTCGAACGCGCCAAGGAGCTGTTGGAGACGACGGCGGCCCCCATCGACAGGATCGCCGCTTCCGTCGGGTTGGGGACGGGTGCCAATTTCCGCACCATCTTCAAAAAATCAACATCCCTCACCCCCAACCAATACCGCAGCGCCTTCAACACTGGCAGCGACCGCTGATACTGCCCGGCGTATGCTTGCCTCGTGAGACCACTGCGCTATTCAATCAACGTCACCTTGGACGGATGCTGCGATCACCGGGGAATACCGCCAGATGAACAGCTGCACCGCCACGCCGTCGAAAACCTCGCCCAAGCCGACGCCCTCCTCTTTGGCCGGGTGACGTACGAAATGATGGAGACCGCCTGGCGGCCGTCGAGCCGGTCGGAGGTGATGCCTGAGTGGACCGAACCCTTCGCCCGGACCATCAACGCGGCCAAGAAGTACGTGGTCTCCAGCACCTTGGAGCGGGTGGATTGGAACGCGGAGCTCGTGCGCGGGGACCTCGAGACAGCCGTGCAGGAACTGAAACAAGCCCCGGGTCGGGGATTGTTCGTCGGTGGCGTGAAGCTTCCGCTGAGGTTGGCGGATCTGGGTTTGATCGATGAGTATGAGTTTGTGGTGCATCCCGTGCTGGCCGGCCACGGGCCAACATTGTTCGCGGGGCTGTCCAGGCGTGTCGAGCTGAAACTCATCAGCCGGCTGGAGTTCGATTCGGGCGCTGTGGCCATGCGCTATGAGCCCAAAAGATAGCTGCTGCCTGGCAGTCACACCGTCAGGGGCAGGCGTCCGGACAGGGGCCGGAAAATCAATTTAAATCCGTCATCAAGGTCAACGTGGCTGACCCCGATCCGATACACGGATTCAATGTTTTCCGTGGTCAGGACCTCGGAGGGTGTTCCCTCGGCAACCACCCGCCCGTGGTGAAGCAGCAGCATGCGGCCGGCAGGGTTCGCAGAGGTCGACGCCGCGAAGGCTGACGGGCGGTGGGAGGCGGCCTACGAACCGCAGCGGTCCGCCGGCGTTCCGGCTGAGCTGGCTGCCGCCTTGGATGGCAACCCGGCGGCCCGCGCGGCCTTCGAGCAGCTGGGCCGCTCCGAGCCCTATCTGCTGATGCTGCTGCTCAAGTCGCTCGCCAGCGAGGCCCGGGCGAAGGCCCTGGCCCGAGTCCTGGCGCAGCTGGGCGGCTAAGCCAGGGCGTGGGTGATCCGGATCCGAAGGGCGCAAAAGTCCGCGGCAGCCCGCGTCAGGACATCCATTTTCGGATCCACCACGGCCAGGGGCGCCAGTCGGGGCAGTTTCGCGTACTGGCGCATGGCAGGTGCGGCCAATGCAGCCTCCACCAGCTGCTTGTCGCCGCCCGTGGCCAGATACTCAAAACGGTGGCCGGCGAAGATGCGGGCAGCCTCCTGCGCGGCACGCTCGGCCACGGCGGCACCCTGGTCCCCGCCCCGGGACCGTGCGGACGCGCTGCCAACCTTGTGGGCCAGCAGCTTGCCGGCCACGGCAACACCCGCGGCAAAGCCGCCGCGGCGGGCCAACAATATCCCGATCCGGCGTTCCTGCGCGGCTACGGACCCCAGCCGCTCCAACACGTCTGCGCCGCGCCCGGGGCGGCCGTCGTCCGGCCACGGCGCACTCAGCAGCGCGGCCGCACCGTCGCGCATGCGCAACGCCACGCCGTCGTCCGTGTCTTCGGTACGCTCCAAACCTCCATGGGCAGCTGAAAACCGCTCCACCCAGCCGGGCAGGCGGGCGGCTGGGACAAAAGCGGTGCGGGTTGCGGTGTTCACGCAGCAAGACTACCGGGGGATAGCCTAGAGAGGTGAGCGACCTTTTTAGCAGTGCAAACGACGGTGACGACGACATGGACGACGCCGGATCCCTCAGCTTTGGGGGTGGCGCCGGCGAGCCCTCCTCGCGCCCCCGCAGCCCGCTGGCGGTGCGCATGCGTCCACGCAGCCTGGACGAGGTGGTGGGCCAGCAGCATCTTCTGGGCCCCGGCTCGCCCCTGCAAATGCTGGCTGCCGGCGGCAGTGCCGGGGGCCCGGCGGGGCCCGCCTCCGTCATGCTGTGGGGGCCTCCCGGCACGGGAAAAACCACCCTGGCCCACGTGATTGCCCGCGGCCCGGGGCGAAAGTTCGTGGAACTTTCGGCCATCACGGCCGGTGTGAAGGATGTTCGCCGGGTCATGGACCAGGCGCTGACGGACAGGGACCTGCACGGCCGCACCACAGTCTTGTTCCTCGATGAGATCCACCGTTTCAACAAGGCCCAGCAGGACGCCCTGCTGCCCGGGGTGGAAAACCGCTGGGTGGTGCTGATTGCCGCCACCACCGAAAACCCGTCGTTCTCAGTGGTTGCGCCGCTGCTGTCGCGCTCCATCCTGCTGACCCTGCAGCCGTTGACCAGTGCCGACATTCAGGGCCTGCTGCAACGGGCCATTGTGGACCCGCGCGGCCTGGACGGTCTGGTCACAGTCACCGATGACGCCATGGACCACTTGGTCCGGCTGGCCAGCGGCGACGCCCGGCGGGCACTGACCACCTTGGAGGCTGCGGCCGGTGTTGCCTTGTCCGAGCTGGAAGGCACCGTGCTCGAAGCCGCCGACGGCCCGGTGGTTGTTGACCTGGCCATTGCCGAGCGGGCCATTGACGCCGCCGCCGTGCGGTACGACAGGGCAGGGGACCAGCACTACGACATCATCAGCGCGTTCATCAAATCCGTGCGCGGCTCCGACGTGGATGCTGCGTTGCATTATTTGGCCCGCATGCTCGAGGCGGGGGAGGACCCCCGCTTCATCAGCCGGCGCATCATGATCTCCGCGGCCGAGGATGTTGGCATGGCCGACCCCACGGCCCTGCAGACAGCTGTTGCGGCAGCCCAGGCCGTGGCCCTGATTGGCATGCCAGAGGCCCGAATCATCCTTGCCGAGGCGGTGGTCCATGTGGCAACCGCGCCCAAGTCAAACGCCGCGTACTTGGGCATCAACGCTGCCATCGCCGATGTTCGTGCGGGCAGGGGGACCATGGTGCCGATGCCGCTGCGTGACGCCCACTACTCCGGGTCTGCCGGGCTGGGGCACGGCAAGGGCTACATTTACGCCCACGACGCGCCCCATTCCATAGCCACCCAGCAGTACCCGCCGGACGACCTGGTGGGACGCAACTACTACGTGCCCACGCAGAATGGCCACGAGCGCGATCTTGGCACACGCGTGGCCCGGCTGCGGGAGATCATCCGCGGCACCGAACCCGGCACCAAGCGCTAAAGCACCACCAATGGATGCGGCGACGCGGGCCACAAACGGCTTGCCGGCACGGCACCCCACTTGGTGTCCGGGTTGCCTGAAGTGGTAGAGTTGATGCTGCACTGGCAAGCCTTGGCTCCATGCGCAACATCAATGCTGAATATGTGCGTATTTTCGCGCCCTTTCACGAGTTTGTTGTCCATGCCCAGGTGCTGCAGCGATGGGTTGCAATAGCCCCAACTCTCCACAATGGAGGCCAGGACAAATACTTATTGCAAATATTGGAAGGACACAAGTGGCTAACAACACACGTGCCCGCCGTCAGGCCCGCCTTTCGCGAGCCCTCGGCATTGCTCTGACTCCCAAGGCTGCCAAGTACCTGGAGCGCCGCCCGTACGGCCCCGGTGAGCATGGCCGCGCCCGCAAGAAGCAGGACAGCGACTACGCGGTGCGCTTGCGCGAAAAGCAGCGTCTGCGCGCCCAGTACGGCATCCGCGAAGCACAGATGACCCGTGCCTTCGAAGAAGCCAAGCACACCAAGGGCATGACCGGTGAGAACCTGGTTGAGATCTTGGAAACCCGTTTGGACGCTTTGGTTCTGCGTGCCGGCTTCGCCCGCACCACGGCCCAGGCTCGCCAGCTGGTTGTGCACCGCCACATCATGGTTGACGGCGCCCGCGTGGACCGTCCGTCATTCCGCGTTGCCGAGGGTCAGCTGATCCACGTGCACCCGCGCAGCCAGTCCATGGCTCCTTTGCAGCTTGCTGCAGCTGGCGCTCACCGCGACGTGCTCCCCGCCGTCCCGGCATACTTGGATGTGAAGCTGGAGAGCCTGCAGGCCCGCCTGGTTCGCAAGCCCAAGCGTGTTGAGGTTCCCGTAACCTGTGAAGAGCAGCTGGTTGTTGAATTCTACTCACGCTAAATTTCATTAGCGTCGGCAGAGTTTACGATCAAACGTAGCTTGAAACACAAAACAGCCCGCGGCACGCGCCGCGGGCTGTTTTGTAGCCAAAGCACCTCTACTGTTCGGTAGGGTGCTTAGGAACGAAACTTACGTCCACAAGCAAGGAATTGAGGCAGCCCTCCATGAGTGGTGGCGACATTGCAGGATTAATAGCGGCAGGCGTCTTTGCAATCTTGGTCGCGATACTGGCTGTTCCAATTCTGAAATTGGGCAAGGTCTTCGACGAAATGCGCGTCACCATCAAGCAAATCAGTGATGGCACCACGCCGCTCATTGATGAGGTCACGGCCACCGTGGCCACCACCAATACGGCCCTGGCCAAGGTGGATGGAATTTCCAACAACGTCTCAGACACCACGGCGAATATTTCTGCCCTCTCGGCGTTGGTGGCCGCCACCATCGGCTCACCGCTGATCAAGGTGGCAGCGTTTTCCTACGGCGTGCGCCAGGCCTTTGCCGGCCGGGGAAAACCAAAACGCGGCAAGCGCAGCCGCTAAGAAAAGCCACGCTAAGGAAAAATCCATGAAGAAGATCTTTTGGCTCGGGGTGGGCATCACCATAGGTGTCATTGCCGCCCGCAAGATTGCCGCAGCACAGGGCGCCTTCGGGCCCGAGGGCCTCAACCGCGCTGTGGGTCGTGTCAGCGACTCCATTCACGACTTTGCCGATGCACTGCGTGAGAACATGAATGAGCGTGAATCGGATTTGCGTGTGGCCTTGGGCGTTGACCAGGCCGGCACCACCGGGCGCCACTGAACGCAATTCACGCACCCGCAAACTCAAGCATTTTTGCCCGCTAGAACTATTGAAGGAGCCACCAGGCTAATGAAATCGCACGACATTGCAAGCCGCTGGGTAGAGTTTTTCGCCAGCAAGTCACACACCCCCGTGCCCTCAGCTTCACTGGTGTCCTCCGACCCGTCGCTATTGTTCACAGTTGCCGGCATGGTTCCGTTTATTCCCTACCTGACAGCACGTGAAGTTCCCCCATTCCAGCGCGCCACGAGCGTGCAGAAATGCATCCGCACCGGCGACATTGACGAGGTGGGCAAGACAGTCCGCCACGGCACGTTCTTCCAGATGTGCGGCAACTTCTCCTTTGGCGACTACTTCAAGGAAGGCGCCATCAGCTACGCATGGGAGCTGCTGACAGCACCCCTGGAGCAGGGCGGCTACGGCCTCCCGGCCGAGAGGCTGTGGGTTACCGTGTACATCGACGACGATGAAGCACTGGAAATCTGGCGTGACAAAATTGGTGTCCCCGCCGACCGCATCCAGAAAATGGGCAAGGCGGACAACTACTGGTCAACAGGCCAGCCGGGCCCGGCAGGCCCGTGCTCGGAAATCTTCTACGACCGCGGCCCCGAGTACGGCATTGACGGCGGTCCGGCAGCCGACGACACCCGTTACATTGAAATCTGGAACCTCGTGTTCATGCAGTTCCAGCGCGGCGAAGGAACCGGCAAGGACAACTTTGAGATTCTGGGCGAGCTGCCCAAGAAGAACATTGACACCGGCCTGGGCCTGGAGCGCCTTGCCATGATTCTCCAGGGCGTGGAGAACATGTACGAGACCGACCAGGTCCGTCCCGTGCTGGACAAGGCCGCCGAGCTGGCCGGCAAGGACTACACCTCCACTGAGGACCCCAAGGATCCGCACCATACCGACGACGTGCGCCTGCGCGTGGTGGCCGACCACATCCGCTCAGCCCTCATGCTCATTTCCGACGGCGTCTCACCCTCCAACGAAGGCCGCGGCTATGTGCTGCGCCGCCTGATCCGCCGTGCCGTGCGCGCCATGCGCCTGCTGGGCGTGGAAACAGCCGTGCTGCCGGAGCTGCTGCCCGTCTCCCGCGACGCCATGAAGGGCGCCTACCCCGAGGTTGAGACGGACTTTGCCCGCATTGCCCGCATTGCCTACGCCGAGGAAAAATCCTTCCTGCGCACCATCGCCAGCGGCACCGCCCGCCTGGAAGAAGCCGTCAAGGAATCCAAGGCAGCCAACACCAACCTGTCAGCTGCCGAAGCCTTCGCCCTGCATGACACCTACGGTTTCCCCATCGATTTGACGCTGGAAATGGCTGGCGAGGCCGGCCTGGCCGTGGATGAGAGCGGATTCCGCGCCCTCATGCTGGAGCAGCGCCAACGCGCCCAGAAGGATGCCAAGGCCAAGAAGAGCGGCCACGCCGACCTGTCGGTGTTCCACGAACTGCTGGCCAAGGGCGAGACGGTCTTCACCGGCTACACCGAGCTGGAAAGTCAGGGCCGGGTCCGCTCCATCCTCTCCAACGGGGCACCCGTGTCCTTTGCCTCCACCGGCCAGGAAATCTCCCTGGTCCTGGATGAGACGCCCTTCTACGCCGAAGCAGGCGGCCAGGCCGCCGACACCGGCCTGATCACCGGCGACGGCTTCGTGGTGGAGGTCCTGGACGTCCAGCGCCCCATCAAGGGTCTGAGCGTCCACCAGGCCATCGTGCGGGAAGGCGAACTGCCGTCCGACGCCGTGGTGCGCGCCGCCGTCGACCGTGAACGCCGCCACGCAGGCGAGCAGGCCCACACTGGCACGCACATTGTGCACGCGGCCCTGCACCAGATCCTCGGCCCGGAAGCGCTGCAGCGCGGCTCCTACAACAAGGCCGGCTACCTGCGCTTTGACTTCTCCTGGGGTGAAGGCCTCAGTACGGCAACCCGCTCAGAAATTGAAGAAGTGGCCAACATTGCCATCCGCAACAACTACCGCGTGGACACCAAGGTCATGGACCTGGACGCTGCCAAGGCGCTCGGTGCAACAGCCTTGTTCGGCGAGAACTACGGTGCGCAGGTGCGTGTTGTGGAGATCGACGGCGCATGGTCCCGTGAACTCTGCGGCGGCACCCATGTGGAGAACACCTCACGCATTGGCTCGCTAACCCTGTTGGGCGAGCAGTCGGTTGGTTCGGGAAACCGCCGTGTGGAGGCCTTTGTGGGCATGGATGCGTTCCGCCACCTGGCCGCCGAGCGTGCCCTGGTCAGCTCCCTCTCCGACATGCTCAAGGTTCCTTCAAAGCTGCTGGAAGAGCGTGTCGCGGCAACCTTGGCCAAGCTCAAGACGGCCGAGAAGGACCTGGAGCGCCTGCGCAAGGAACAGCTCGGCGCCGCAGCAGCCAATCTGGCCGGCTCCTTCGTTGACGCCAACGGTGTGCGGGTCATTGCGCACGACGCCGGTGACGTCAGCAGTGCCGATGACCTCCGCGGCCTGGCCCTGGACCTGCGCGACCGCCTCGGCTCGGCACCGTCCACGATTGCCGTTGCCGGTGCCAGCAACGGGCGCCCCATCATTTTGGTGGTCACCAATGAGGCCGCACGCGAGGCAGGCGTCAAGGCCGGCAACCTGGTCAAGCTGGCCTCGGGCATCCTTGGCGGCGGTGGCGGCGGAAAGCCGGACATGGCCCAGGGTGGCGGCAGCGACGTTAACGCCATTGGCGCTGCGCTGGCTGCCGTCAGTGACGCCGTGAAGAACCGGTCATAGGGTTTTGGTGCCGGAAAAAAATTACCCGCAGGGGGTCAAGCTTGGCGTGGACGTTGGCATGGTCCGGGTTGGTTTGGCCGCCTGCGACCCTGACGGGATCCTCGCCACACCCGTGAAAACGCTCAGCCGCGACCTGAAGAAGAACAGCGACATCAGGGTGCTGGTCAAGGAAGCGGCTGCACGCAGTGCCTGCCAGATCTTCGTGGGCCTGCCGCGGACCATGAAGGGTGAGGAGAAAGCTTCGGCCCAGATGGCACGCGACTATGCGCAGCTTCTGGCGCAGGCACTCGTGGCGGCTCACTTGGCGGTTCCAGTGGTGCTGGTGGATGAGCGGCTGACAACTGTCAGCGCACACGCTGCCTTGCACAACGCTGGTGTGAGCAGCCGTGAACACCGTAAAGTGGTAGATCAAGTTGCAGCTGTCGAAATATTGCAACATGCTATCGATATGCAAAAAGCGCGCAACGCCACCGTTGGTGAACGGGTGCGCGTACATCAGCCGAGCGTTGTGGGGACTGCCGGTGAATCTGAACACGAAGAGGTTCCGACCATGTCCACACCACGCAGTGTGCCTGATGAATCGACTACGGCGCCATGAATAACATTTTCCGGGACCACCCGG
>JBDTQM010000010.1:0-36538 GCA_039932175.1 Specibacter sp. | reverse complement strand
GATTCACAATACCCCATGGGGTATTGTGAATCGAATCGACAGGTGGCGCACGCCGAAACCGATGACCGGCACTCAATACGCCTCGCGGCGTCCTTTCAGGGCAGTGTCCGTGGGCTTAGGCCACCAGAAATGCTCCACAACATACCGAAAGTGACCATGACTATCTCAGCCACGACCAACACGCTCGAAACCATCCCCCAAGCTATCGACGCCTCCACACTGAGGGGCTGGGAAGAACACCAAGATGATCTGATGATCATTGACGTGCGCAGCGGTGCAGAGTTCGATTCCCTGCATATCAGGGGCTCGTACCATGTGCCATTGGGCATGCTCAGTGAACATACCGAAGAATTTGCGGCAAAAATGGGCACCCGCGTCGTGCTCGTATGCCAGTCCGGGAACCGGGCCGAACAGGCCCGCAAACGCCTTGATTCCGTCGGCCTGGCCAGCGCCAGTGTCCTTTCCGGAGGCGTTCGCGCCTACGCTGCCGCTGGCGGCGACGTAGTCCGTGGCCGCGGGGCCTGGGCACTGGAACGCCAGGTGAGGATGACGGCCGGATCATTGGTGCTTGCCAGTATCGTCGCCGGGAAGTTCGTCTCGCCGAAACTGCGACTGGTGGCTGGCGGAATCGGAGCAGGCCTGACATTCTCGGCCGCAACGAATAGCTGCGCCATGGGAAATGTCTTGTCCCGCATGCCGTGGAACAAGTCTCCCAATGAGCCCACCGCGCATCAGGTGTTGCAGAGCTTGGGTGCCCGGGAATGATGATCTCTGCGGCGGGGTTCGGGTTGATCGTCGGCGCCTTGCTGGGTCTGGTCGGTGGTGGCGGATCCATCCTGGCCGTCCCCGCCCTGGTCTATGGCGTGGGATTGCCGCTTGCAGCGGCGATCCCTACCTCGCTCGTCGTTGTCGGGGCATCCTCGGCCATCGCTGTGTTACCCCGGCTGCGGTCCGGAGTGAACTGGCGCCTGGCACTGATCATCGGCGCAGCCGGCACCGTTACCGCATACCTCGGCGCGATGGTCAACCGCCTGCTCGATCCGAAGATCCTTTTGCTGGGCTTCGCTGCCATCATGGTTTTTGCTGGCATCAGGATGCTGATGCCTGCCACCTCTTCAGGAGGGTCCTGCGCACTGCCTGGCGGCGGGGTTCACTGGCGCAGCTGTCTTCCCAAGGCCATAGCCACCGGCGCCGTCGTGGGGTTCCTGACGGGGCTGCTGGGGGTCGGCGGAGGATTCTTGATTGTGCCCGCACTCACCCTTGTTCTGGGACTTCCGATGGTGTTGGCTGTTGGAACATCGCTGGTCATCATTGTCATCAACTCGGCCGCCGGCTTTGCCGCTCACCTGGGAGATTTGCAAATTGATTGGACAGTCACGGCAGCGTTCGCCGGGGCTGCGATGGTCGCCTCCCTCGTGGCCGGTAGGATCGGCGCCAGGATCCCCGACAAGATTCTCAAACGTGGCTTTGGAATCCTGGTACTGGTCATTGCTGCTTACGTGGCCGTGCAGGCGCTCCTTTCCTGAGAGGAGCCGCGGCGACATAAGGGAGGCCCCGGAGGATATTACATCCTCCGGGGCCTCCCTTATGAGCTCAATGGCCACCCTGGTGGCGGGAATGTCCCAGTTACCTGCCGAACAGTTTTGCGAAAAAGCCCTGGCTTTCCGACTTTTCCTGCTCGTGCCCACGGCAGCGCTCGGCGGAGGGGACCCCGCGCATGACCTGTTCAACGTGCTCGCCACAGCCAGCCCACGTTGTCTTACCGCATTTTTTACATGTCACCGCACGGCACATCTGCTTGCTCCCTTTGTATGTTTGGATTGTCTTATTAGTATACCCCATAGGGTATTTCTTCGCGATGACACTTTCCCGTCAGGCGGCAGGATTGTGAGCGCTGCCGCG
This sequence comes from Specibacter sp., assembly GCA_039932175.1. Classification (GTDB taxonomy): domain Bacteria; phylum Actinomycetota; class Actinomycetes; order Actinomycetales; family Micrococcaceae; genus Specibacter. Next base: position 34,636 of record JBDTQM010000010.1, on the reverse strand, counting down.
CATTGATTGCCCTCGAGGAGACAACCAAGCAGCAGGGCGATTGTAGGTCCCGCGACGTCGACGGCGGCGTATTTGGCGCACCCTTTTCAGCGGTCAGCGGCTGGTCCGCCTGGTTGATTGCCACGACCGCAGAACAGTCGGGGATGCGACGTTGGCAGCGCCCGGTGTTCCGGACGCTGCCAACGGTGTTGGTTGATCAGTTCAGATGTGGCACGTTAGTTGTTGGAAACAGGCTCCCGCGTCTGAATCCAGGTGGCCCATCCGGCGTAGCTGCCATCGAGCTCGACGACGTCGTAGCCGGCGCGGCGCAGGGCGCTGGCCGCGACGGAATTGCGGACACCGCTCTGGCAGTAGCTCACGATGGTGCCCTCGGACGGGAGCTCCTCCAGGTTCCACATGACGCGGCCGCCGCTGAGCTGGTGGGAGCCGGGGATGTGGCCGGCCGCATGCTCGGTGCGGTTGCGGACGTCCAAGACCATCGCGGCGTCGAAGCCGCCGAGCTCTTCGGGCTGGATCAGCGTCGGTGTGCTAGCGGGCAGGCCAGCAATGCTGGTGGTGTAGCCGGCAACCGCGTCGATGCCGACCCGGACCAGATGGTCCCACATCGCTTGCGCCGATGCCTGATCCGGAGCCAGTAGCACGAGCGGGTTCGTATCGGTTTCCGGGTTCACGGCCCAGGCGCCGAAGCTGGCGGTGGATTTGCCGGCCGGGATGTTCAGGGACCCGGCGACGGTACCCTCATGGACTTCGGCGTTGGAGCGGGTGTCCACGAAGGTCACCGTGTCCGTGGTGAGGCCGCGGAGGACGTCGGCGGTGGCGAGCTCCTGGAGGGGTGCCCGTGCTCCCATCACCGCGGGCCCTTCACGGTTTTGCCGTTTCATGCGTCCGAAGTAGGCGTGGGCGTCGGGTTGGCCCTCGAGGAGCTCGTTGATGAAGCCAGCCTCATCGTTGGCTGTAAGGTATGGTCCCCACCACGAGTAGAGCCGTTCGTAGCCGACGGTGGAAGAGGGGATGGCGCCCAGAGCCTTGCCGCAGGCGCTGCCGGCTCCGTGGCCGGGGTGGACCTGGACATGGTCCGGCAGTGTCAGGAATTTTTCCTGCAGGCTGGTGAAGAGTTGCTTGGCTCCTGCAAAGCGGGTATCCACACCGCCGGCGGCTTCATCGAGCAGATCGGGCCTTCCCAGGTCGCCGGAGAACACGAAGTCGCCCGAGAGCAGGTAGCCCGGGGTGTCGGCGAATGCGCCGTCAGTGATCAAAAAGGAGAGGTGCTCGGGGGTGTGGCCGGGAGTGTGCAGGGCCTTAACGGTGATGTTTCCGAGGGTGATCTCATCGTTGTCACGCAGGCGTTCGGCGTCGAAACCGTACTGCCAATCCGCGCCGCCCTCGCCGGAAACGTAAGCAATGGCTCCGGTCGCGGCGGCCAGTTCACGGGTTCCGGAGAGGAAGTCCGCGTGGATATGCGTTTCTGTGACGGCAACGATCTTCATTCCGTTCGCGACGGCCAGCGACCGGTAGACGTCAATGTCGCGCCGGGGGTCGACAACAAGAGCTTCGCCCTTGGCCTGGCAGCCGATGAAATAGCTGGCCTGGGCTAGATCTTCGTCGTAGATGCGCTCAATAAGCATGGGAATCTCCTTGCGCGAGGGGGTGATGGAGTCTCCTGGAAGGAATCCTCCGGTTCTTCTAAGTAAAACGATAATACCCCCTAGGGTATTTTGCAAATGGTTGCCGACTGGCGGGAAGCGGATTGAGTTCCACTGGCCAACATACCCGCAGGGGTATATACTGTGAAAAATTCCCTTATCTCTGGAGTCCGCCATGGAACTTGATTCGAAAGAACTCACCCCGGTTATCAACCGGCTCAAACGTGCCCAAGGCCAGCTCGCCGCCGTGACTCGCATGCTCGAAGAGGGTCGGGACTGCAAAGACGTCGTCACCCAACTCGCCGCCGTCTCCAAGGCCCTGGACCGGGCAGGTTTTGTCATCATTGCCACCGGCCTGGAGCAGTGCATCAGGAGCGATGATCCCGGCATGGACAAAAAAGACCTGGAAAAGCTCTTCCTGTCCCTCGCCTAAGACCCCGAAAGCCACCACTATTACAGGAGCGCCATGAGCTACACGCACACTGTCACCATCCCGCTGACCTGGACAGAGGCAGTGGAGCGGACTCGCGAGGCCCTGGCCGGACAGGGCTTCGGCATTCTTTCTGAAATCGATGTACGCGCCACCTTTGCGGCCAAACTCGGCCCCGAGGCCGCCGATGCACTCGGTGACTACGTGATTCTGGGTGCCTGCAATCCGACCCTGGCGAGCCGTGCCCTGGCCACGGAGCCGGCCCTGGGCGCGCTGCTACCCTGCAACGTGGTTGTTCGACGCAGCAAGGACGCCACCGAAACCACGATCGAGGCCATCGATCCGCAGACCATGGTCCAGCTCAGCGACAACCCGGCAGTTCGTGAGATCGCCGACGATGCCGATACCCGGCTGCGCACAGCCCTGGCCTCCCTCCGCGTCGCCGGTTCTCCCGTGATGTCCGGCGTGCAGCTCACCAACCATTCAATGAAGAAGAACCTTTTCGGCAACTGATCCGCATCGGGAACCTGGCATCTCCCATCGGCAGGTGTCCATTCAAGGTTCCCGAAGGAAACGGTGGGCGCGACGAGTCCTGGCGGTTGGGGACGCGACATTTAGCGTTTGGAACCCCGCGTTCGGCGCCGGGGGATCCCGTCACGTTCTGCTGCCGCCGGACATTAGACTGGTCGCGTCGACCAAGCGGTCGTCACAGTATTGGGGGAATGTCATGGGCAGCTATTGCAGGAGAATTACGACGGCGGTGCTTGGACTTGCGCTGGCGGGCGGACTGGGCGGCTGCACTCCGAATCCGCAGCAGCCGCCGCTGCCCGGGGCCAGTCAATCCCCGGCATCAGTCCTTGACGCCAGCTGTCCGATACTGGTTCCAGACGCTGTCAAGGCCGTGAGGATCCCGCAGGGCACACCTGCAGAAGCCATCACCAGCGTCCTGAATTCCTACAGCTCATGGGTGAATGCGGGATCGGACATACTGCGGGGCTGGGCCGGCACGGTTGGCACCGTGCCGGACTCATGTGTGGAGGGGTTGGCTGAACAAGGCCGGATCGCCTACTCACAAACAATTTTCACCACGCAAACCGACGTTGCATGGCAGGTCTACTACGCCGGGCAGCAGGAGCTCACTGCCCAGTCCCTGCGCAACGCCGCAGGCACCAGTGCCGATGGCCAAGGGAATCCAGGGCGCTTTGAACTGCTCAAGGAAATCTCTTTCAATGCCACAGAGAACGGAACGTTCCTGAAATTTGATGCCATTTACCGTCCGGCCCCCGGCGCGCCCTCAGATCCGACGGACTGGGCTGGGCTGGCCAAGCCAACCCGCTGGTACGTGGAGTTGGTGCCCTTCGACGGCTTCTTCATCATTAACTACATTGAGCAGAAGCCGGCAGCAGGTTACTGACCCCGGCTGGAGTGCAGCATTGTCTGCTCAGTCCATCACCGAAAATGTCGGCTGGTGAACAACTTCATCGAGGACAACCCCGCGACCGCGGAACAAGATCTTGGCGCGATGATGACCGGTGCAAGGGTCCCCCGCGACCGCGCAATCGCATTTTGGCGGACTTCGGCAGCAGTGCACTCGACAACCGAAATGACAATAGCGGCGTCCCGCCACTGGAATTAATCGGTTCCCCTTGGTAGCTTTCAACGCATGGCCATCAAACTTGAGAATGTCGGCATCGCCGTTCGCGACCTCGAGGAAGCAATCGCCTTTTTCACAGACCTCGGCCTTGCCGTCATGGGCCGTGACACTGTCAGCGGCGAGTGGACCGACACCGCCGTCGGACTGGACGGAAACCATGCCAACATTGCGATGCTCCAGACCCCGGACGGTCATGGCCGGCTGGAACTCTTCGAATACATCCACCCCCAAGCGATCGAGTCGAACCCAACCCGTCCCAACGACATCGGCATGCACCGCGTGGCCTTCTCGGTTGACGACATCGACAAGGCGCTCGAGGTGGCCGCCAAGCACGGATGCTATCCACTGCGCGGGGTGGCGAACTACTCCGGCGTCTACAAACTCACCTACGTCCGCGGCCCCAGCGGAATCCTCGTGATGCTCGCTGAGGAACTGAAGAAAGACTGACACCCGAAACTGCCCCTTTGGTCTGTTTTGCTGGACCTGAGTGTCGAAAGACTGTCCGGTAGGTGTTCCCTGCGCCCATGGCCACGCTCCACTAGGTGTGTGGTCAGGTCATCTGGGACGGGGCCCCGGCCATGGCTTGGACCTGCGTGGACTTGGCCAGTGACCTGCAACAATGGTCCAGATTACTGAATCCGGCTCTGCCCGCCTCCCCCCGACGCTCTCGCAGCAATGGTGTGTTTTTCCCCGACGCTCTCGCAGCAATGGCCAGTTTTTCCTGACGCTCTCGCGGTAGTTTGTGCAGGGCCAGTGGATCCTGCACGCGCGCATCCGAAGAGTCGTGGGCAGTGAGATAGCGTTGCCGAATTTTTAGCCACTACTGTTATGTAGATTCGGTTGTCAAGTGGCATGGATGAGCGGCTCCCATCTTTAGTGGTGGGGGCCGCTCACGGGGTGCCGGCCGGGGCGTGGTGGTAGTGCTGGCGAGTCTTTCACGACTGCATTGTCAGACTGTTATACGCGGGTTGGTTACCGCAAGACGAAATATTCGGCGGGGGCGTATCGATGTCTGCGATCGAGCGTCAACAGCTTGTTAGCCGTTGGCTCACAGTAGTGTCTTGAGTTGGCCCCGGATGCTGCCATGCCACTTCTACCAGTGCCCCGGCAGGCACGTTTTTAGGCGTTCGTCATGTGTCCTCCACGTTGGATGGGCGCGGCCAGGGACCAGCACCAGCTGGCGAGTTCCCGGGCAATGGCGGTATTGGTGGTCACGGAGAGCTTCTTGCGGGCCTCAAGCTTTGTTGAGCGCTCGTAGAGGCGATGGTTGCCTTCCAGGGCACGGATCCGGGTCGCAGGATCGACGAGGTCAAGCTGTCGTTGCAGGCGGAGTCCGGGGCGGGCGTACGGGCGCCGGTGCACCCAGGCCGCCTCGATCAGGAGCTTTCGGCCGTAGCTGTTGCCGGCCTTGGTGATTGGTCCCTGATGGCGCGAGGGCCCTGAGGATTGTTCACTGGGCACCAATCCCAGGTAGGAACCAATATTGGCACCGGTGAAGCGGGTCCAGTCCCCGATTTCCACCGCGAGCCCGAACCCGGTGGTGGTCTTGATGCCGCGCAGGCACATCAACGCATTGATCACCGGGGTGTACTGACAGTTCTGGGCTGTCTTCTCGACTCGTTGGTCAATGCGCCTCAGCCGGGCTGCCAGAAGTTCCGATAGCTCAACGTCTGCTTCGTAGGTGAACTGCAGATCGGCTTCGTTGAAGTGCTGGGCATGCAACCAGTTCGTGTGTAGCTGGGTCCAACGCGGCCTCTGCACATAGCGGATCCCGTGGCGTAAAAGCAGGGCGTTGATGCGTTGGCGTGAATGCGCCAAATCCTTGGCAGCGGCCGCCCGCAGCCGGGACAAATCCCGCAACGATTCCTGTTCCAGATCCGGGATTCGCACCTCGGTCACAGAGCCCACAGCCAACATTTGAGCCAGAATTCGAGCATCACGCCGATCAGTTTTCACCCTGTCGCCCGGTGCCCGCAACAATTTCGAAGACGCAGCGATGACACAGTCAATGCCGGATTCTTGTAAGTACCGGGCCAACACAAAACCCGTCGGCCCCGATTCGTAAACGGCCCGGACAGGTCCCTCGAACCGGCGTAACCAACACAAAACCCGTCGGCCCCGATTCGTAAACGGCCCGGACAGGTCCCTCGAACCGGCGTAACCAAGACAAGACAACAGCCGGATCGGGATCCATGGACTGTTCCACCAACACACCCGTAACAGCATCCAACCCGCACCCAACAACACTGGACGCGTGCACATCCAACCCAACAAAAGTATGCTCAAACATAGCCGGGACCTCCAAAGCCTCACATGTGGCACTACCATTGCAACTCTCGAAAGCCGGAAAGCCTAGAGGTTGAACAGTGGCAATCCACGGAACCTGTGAAACGGAAGGCCCCGGCCCTCACTTCATATTGTCTGCGATAGCGTCAGGAAAAAAGACACCACTACTGCGATAGCGTCAGGGGGGGCGCCCCGTTAGTGAGCGGGCGTCAGGCGCCGGCCACGTACAGCAATTGCTTGTTGACGAATTCCTCCATGCCCAGCGGCCCCAATTCCCGGCCAAACCCTGAACGCTTCACACCGCCAAACGGCATGCCAGCACCCTCGCCGGCGGCGGCGTTGACCGCCACCATGCCGGAGTTGATTTGCTGGGCCACTGCCAGGGCCCGCCCGCCGTCAGGGCTGAACACTGCGCCACCGAGGCCGTAGTCGGAATTGTTGGCCAGGGCCACAGCTTCGGCGTCACTGGACACCTTGTAGACAACCACCACGGGTCCAAACAATTCTTCACTGAAGGCCCGCATCCCGGGTGTGACCCCGCTCAGCACAGTGGGGGGCAGGTAGGCGCCCGGCCGATCGGCCCGCACGCCGCCGGTATGCAGGATGGCGCCCTTGCCAACGGCATCGTTGATTTGGCCCAGCAGGCCCTCAACGGCAGCCTCGGAGGACAGTGGCACGTACGTTTCGGCGTCGTCCTGCGCAGGGTTGCCCGGCACCAGTGCCGCGGCCTGCGCCGCCAGTTCCCGGACAAACTCGTCGTGGATGCTGTCCATGACAATGATCCGTTTGTTGGAGTTGCAGGCCTGGCCGGCATTCTCCATCCGGGTTTGGAACGCGGCCTGCGCCGAGGCCTTCACATCGTCGCTGGCCAGAACAATGTACGGGTCGGAGCCGCCAAGCTCCAGAACCACCTTTTTCAGGTTGCGCCCGGCAATTTGGGCCACGGCGGCCCCGGCACGTTCGGACCCGGTCAGGGAAACGCCCTGGACGCGGGGATCGGAGATGATGGTCTCGATCTGCGCGTGGGACGCAAACAAGTTGATGTAGGCGCCCGCGGGCAGGCCGGCGTCGAGCATGAGATGCTCAATGGCCAGCGCCGAGCGCGGGCAGTTCTCGGCGTGCTTGAGGATGATGGTGTTGCCCAGCACCAGATTGGGGGCGGCAAACCTGGCCACCTGGTAGTACGGGTAGTTCCACGGCATGATGCCCAGCAGCGGGCCGATGGGGCGTTTCTGGATGAGGGCCTGTGCGCCGCCGATGGCCTTGATGGGCTGATCCGCGGCCAGCCCGGGACCCTCCTGCGCGTAATAGCTGAAAATTTCGGTGCAGTACTCGGCCTCGCCCACAGATTCGACGAGCCGCTTGCCCATCTCCTCGGTGATGATGGCAGCCAGCTCGTCCTTGCGTTCTTCGAACAGCTCGGCAATGCGGGCGACGACGGCGGCACGCTCGGCGATGGGGACCTGGCGCCAGCTGTTGAACGCCTGATCGGACAGGGCCAGGGCATCCTGGATCTGGGCATCCGTGGCGGTGGGGAACTCTTCGACGACGGCGCCGGTGGCCGGGTTGACCACGCGGTAGTGCAGGGAAGGGCTGGTGCTGGGAGCTGATGCTTGGGTCACGGGTGCGTCCTCTTCGTTGAAGATGTTGATGTGGCTGCCAGATGGCTGTGGCGCGGGTTACTTCAAAGCATGCCCCATGGCGATGCTTTTGAAGAGTCCCGCGCCACAGAACAAGCGCAACGTTGGCGAAAATTACTTCCCGGCAGCCTTGGGGTACCAGACCCTGTCGCCGCCGGGGGCCACCGAATAGTCCGGCCAGGCGAATTCCGTGGGCGGCATGAAATCTGCCGGCAGGAGTGCCGGCATGGGGTCCTGCGCCACCCGGTGGTCAAATTCCGCCTTCGCCGCCGTCACAAGCTCGGGGCGGGTCAGCAGGTCAACGAACGTGCCGGCGATGGTCTTGCCGGCCACCTCGATGGTGGGATCAATGGTTGCTGCGATCCCGCCCAGGGCGTTCATGACCCAGCCGGGGTAGGCGCCCTGCCCGGGAGCGGGCTTGAGCGCGGGCCGGGACACGTAGAAACGGACGGTGGGGGCATAGTGGGTCATCTCCACATAGTCGTCACTGGTCCAGTTCTTTTGCCACGGCGCCAAATGCTCACGCAACGCAGCTTCGGCGTCCTGGGGGCTGATCAATGATTCGCACTCGTCCAGGAACGGCTTGTCCATGGGCTCAACGCCAAGGTTTTTTTGGATTTGCTGGGCGGCGGCAATGGCCTCGGGGCCGTACTGAGGGGCGCCCACCTGTTCCAAGTTCGAGTAGAGCGCCTCGGCCAGTGCGTGGTTGGTGCGCCCCGGCCGGTTGCGGGCCACCCAGGTGGTTTCGAGCCGGCAGTGGGCCATGGCCGCTGCGTGCTCGGCGTTGCGGTCAAGCACAGTCAGCACGTGCTCGGCCATTTCCAGGGTGGGGCAGCGCCAGGAGTACTGGATTTGGGCAATGCGGGCCGGCAAGTTGTCCGCCGTCGCCTGGCCCTGGGTGAAGATGGCGTCGGAGAGGGACCAGCCGCCAAAACTGGGCAGCATGGCATCCTGCATGATGCGCGAGGACGTGTACATGCTCATCAGGGCAACATTGGCCCCCGGTGCACGGGCTGCCGAGTGCGAGGCCGGGATGGGGGAGTTCGGGTTGGCGGACAGCTGCCAGGTCTCCGGCTCGTCGCACACAAACGTGTACACCTTGCTGTAGTAGCTGCCGCACTGGGTGTCCCAGCGGGCCGTGTTGCACAGCGGCAGCATGTAGAAGGGGTGGAAGCTGACTATCGCGTCGACGCCGTCGTAGTAGCCGCGCAGGCCGTGGACCACCTTGGAGCCCTGCACCTTCTCGGCCGGCTCGCCCGTGTACTTCAAGGTGCCGGCAATGCCGTGCACCTCCATGGCGTGCTTGGTGCCCAGCAGGCCGGCAAGGGTGGAGATGCCCAGGGCCGAGTGCGGATCCGTGTGCCCGGGGGCGTAGGGGCTCAGGCCGCCACGGGGTGCAGGCTCGGTGCCGGCAGACTGGCAGTTGCCCGGCACGGCGTCGTACTCGGCGTACGTGAGCAGCACGGGGCCGCCCTCGCCCAGTGACCACTCGGCGCTGAAGGCCGTGGGCATGTTGGCGCTGCCGGCCTCCACAGTGAAACCTTCGGCGTGCAGCAGGTCCACGTACCACTGGGCTGACTTGTATTCGCGCCAGGCGGGCTCGGCCAGGTCCCAGATGTGCTTGTGCCACACGGAGAGCCTGTCCATGTTGTCATCGATCCACGCCTGCGCAGTGGCCTTGGCGTCGGCGCCGTGCGCAGGACCGGCGGCGAGTTCTGTTGAAGATAGAGTCATGGTGGCTTCCTAGTTCCCTGCTGTGTTGGTGGTGGACGCGGCGCTGAACAGCTCCACGGGGACGTGAAGCAGCTGCAGTCCGCGCGCCTGCACGGCCTTGTGCAGCGTCGGGGCGAAATCGGCGGCGTCGGTGATGCGGTGTCCGGTGCCGCCAAACGCAGTTGCCAGCGCCGCCCAGTCGGGCTGGACCAGGTCCACGCCCACCGCCGGGATGCCGCGGTCGGCCTCATTGGAACGGATCTCGGCATAACCGCCGTTGTCCACGCACACCACCACCAGGTCCAGGCGCTGCTCCACGGCAGTGATCAGCTCCTGGACGGCGAACATGAGGGCGCCGTCGCCGAGGATGCAGACAACCGGACGTTCGGGGGAGGCAATCTTGGCGCCGATTGACGCCGGCAGGCCGTACCCCAGCGTGGCGTAGGCAGGGGTGTACAGGAAGGAGTGCGGGTGCTCCTGCGGGATGAACGACGCCGTCCCCAGGTAGGTGATCTGCGAGGAGTCCCCGCCCACAATGGTGTTGGCGGGCAAAGCCGAGGCGGCCTCCTCGGCAATGCGGCTCAATTCAGGGGACAGGGCCCGTGCCTGGGTGCGCAATGCTGCCCGCACCGCCTCCAGATCGGCCGCGGGGCGGTCCTGGCCGCCAATTTCTTCAATCAGCTGCTCAACGATCACGGCCGAGTCGCCAATCAGGGCCACATCCGAGCGGACATTCTTGTTGGCTTGGGAGGCCAGGATGTCCAGGCGGATCACAGTGCCGAGGGGGGCCAAGGTGCCGCCCCACATTTCGGATTCGCCCACCTTGGAGCCAACGATCAACAAAACGTCGGCGCCGTCGCACAGCACCTGCGCAGCCGGCAGGCGGATGTCCGAGCCCAGGGACAGCGGATGGGTCTCGGGCAGGCTGCCCTTGCCGTTGAGGGTTGTCACCACGGGAGCCTGCAGCAGCTGCGCCAAGGCAGCCAGGTGGGCGCCGGCGCGAATGGAGCCGCCACCTGCCAAGATGACGGGGTTGGCGGACTCCCGCAGCAGCTTCGCCGCCGTGGCCAGCGCCTCGGCCTCGGCACCCTTGCCGGCTCGCAGCGGCTTGGCCTCAAGCAGGGCAGCATCACAATCGGATGCGCTCTCCAAAATGTTCAGCGGCACCTCAATGTGCACGGGCCGCGGGCGGCCGTAGCGGAACATTTCAAAGGCGTCGTGGATGGCTTTGACGGCGTCGGTGGCCGAGTGGACGCGCCGGCTCCATTCCACAATGGCACCGGCAGCCGCCGTCGAATCCTTGGTTTCATGCAGGGAGCCAATGTCGGCAAAGTCCTCGCCTTCCGGGACGCCGGGGGAGAGGATGATCAGCGGCCGTGACTCGCAGTAGGCGGTGCCCGCGGCCGAGAGTGCGTTGAGCAGCCCGGGGCCGGAGGTGGTGATGACAACACCGGGCAGGCCGGTTTGCTGGGCCCAGCCATCGGCCCCGTAGCCCGCGCCCTGCTCATGGCGGGTGGTGACGGGGCGCATGCCCAAGGGGGCAAGGTGCCGGTAAAACTCGAGGTTGTGGGTGCCGGGAATCCCGAAGATGGTGTCAACGCCGTAGTTGCGCAGCGTCTTCAGGATGGAGTAGCCGGCGTTGTTGGTGATGGGCAGGTTCTCAACTGCGGTGTTGGGTGCTGCGGTGGCGGGCACTGTGGTTTGTGTCTGCATGGGATGCTCCTGTCAGGAATTCACTGTGTGGAGGTCGGAAACGGGGCGGGCAGGCACCCGGTGCTCAACGGGATTGGCGTCAACGGACTGCTCAGCGGTGTACTGGCAGGTCCCGTCAATCCAGGTGGCCAGGACGCCAATGCTGGCGATGTCCCGGGCCGCGACGGTGACGGGGTCGTGGGCCAGGACGGCGAAATCGGCCTTCTTGCCCACCGAGAGGGAGCCCAGATCGTCCTCGCGCCCCAAGACCTTTGCGGCGTTGATGGTGTGGGCGGCAAGTGCGTCGGCCGCCGTGATGCACAGGTCATCGGCGCCGAGCTTGTGGCCGTTGCGGGTCACCCGGGTCACGGCAGCCTGGATGGCCTCCAGGGGGCGGGGCTCGGCCACGGGGGCGTCGGAGCTGATGGTGACGGGGAGCCCGGCGGCAATGAATTCCCCGAGCGGGTTGAACCGTTCGCCGGGGGTGCCGATGGCCTGCTGCACGCCCTCGCCCCAGTTGTAGTAGTGCTGCGGCTGGTTGACAGGGTAGATGCCTGCCGCGGCCATGCGCCCAATCTGTTCCAGGGTGGGCAGGCCGCAGTGTTCAATCCTGTGGCGGGCGTCGGCGTCGGGGTGCTCCGTCAATGCCGACTCTATGGAGTCGATGACCATTTCAATGGCCGTGGGCGACTGGGCGTGCGTTGCTGTTTGCAGGCCGGCCGCGTGGGCCTTGCGGATGAGCTCCTTGTACGCTGCCGGCTCGTGGTACAGCTGGCCGGTGCGGCAGGGGTCGCCCACATAGCCGTCGGGGAAGTAGGCGGTCCAGCCGCCCAGGGTGCCGTCAGCGTAGAGCTTGATGCCGGCGAAGCTCAGGTGCGCGTTGCCAAACTGGCCGTGCAGGCCCATGTCCAGGGCATCGTCGAGCAGGTGGGAGAGCAGGTACATGCTGACGCGGACCTTGAGCTGGTTCTCCGCGGCCAGGCGCAGATACATCTCAAACTCGCGGCGGGACACTTGGGCGTCGCCAATGCTTGTCACGCCGCCGGCCAGGAAGCTCTCCTGGGCCACAGCCAACTGGCGCAGGTGCTCGGCCGGCTCGTCGGTCAGGTGGAAGTTGGGTCCGTGGTGGCCAATCTTGACGCCGTCAACGCCCGTGAGGATGTTGCAGGCGGCGTCGGACAGTTCACCCGTCAGTTCGCCGTTGCTGTCGCGGAAGAATTCGCCGCCGTCCGGGTTGGGGGTGTCCGCGGTAACGCCGTTGAGTTCCAGGGTGTGGGAGTTGACCACGCCGCCATGGCCGGAGGCGTTCATGAGGTACACCTCGCGGTCCAGGGCGACGGCGTCGAGCTCAAAGCGTGTGGGGTGGCGTTCCTCGAGCAGGTTCCTGTGCTCATAGCCGTAGCCGCGCACGGGCAGGCCGTTGGGGATCCTGACGGCCGCCTCCTGCAGCAGTTCCACAATTTGGCCGATGGTGGAGGCCTTGTCGGGCCCGCAGTCCACCCAGCTCATCATCTGCCCGTACATCAGCGGATGGGCGTGGGCGTCAATGAATCCGGGCACAATGGTGGCCCCGTGAAAGTCCCGAAAATCGGGGGACTGGCTGCCGTGGCGGGCCGCTTCTTCGCGGCAATGTGCCAGACTTCCCACGGCGGCGATCTCCGGACCGATCATCAAAAACGCCTCGGCGCTGGGCGTGGACGGGTCCATGGTGTGGATTTTGCCGGCCGTGACGATGGTGGGGCGGTGACCGAAGGGACGGCTTTCAAAGGCTGTGAGTTTACGCAAGAACTTCTTCTCCTGGGAATCGGAGGGTGGGTGAGTGGTTTAGGGGAGCTCGACGACGGGTGAGTCCGGGCGTCCTGTGGATTTCCACGACGCAACGTTTTGGGCTTGCTGGCGGACATACTCGGCGTCCGTGAAGTCCGAAAGATACGCCATGTGGGGTGTGATGAGGATGCGGGGGTCGCCTATCAGGGGGTGGCTGCCCACGGCAGGAGGCTCCACGTCGAGAACATCCAGGCCGGCCCCGGCCAGGTGCCCGGAAGCAACCGAGTCACGCAGGGCCTGTGAATCAACCAGTGCGCCCCGGCTGACATTGATCAGGAACGCACCGGCTGGCATCTTCGCCAGGAACGCGGCATTGATCATCTCCGCGGTGTCGTCAGTCAACGGCATGTGCAGCGACAGAACAGTGGAGGTGTCCCGCACCTCTTCCAAGGTGGTGCGCCGGATGCCGGCTTCTGCCAGCCGCTGGCGCACCTCGGGGGTGTCGGGAAGTGCCGGGTCATAGCCCACCACATCGCCGAACACCCCTGCCGCCATTTCGGCGAAGCGGGTGCCAATCCGGCCCAGGCCCAGAATGCCCAGCCGTGTCTGGCTCAGTCGCGGCGGAACGAGCGTGTCCCGTGCATTCCACTGCCCGGATTGCACCGTGGCGCTGTAGAACGGCAGGCCGCGCGCCACGGCAAGCGTGAGGGCCAGGGCGTGGGTGGCAACTTCTTCCGTGGCTGCGCCGGGAATGTTGGTGACCCAGATGCCGCGCTCGCGGGCCGCCTCAACGTCAATGTTGTTGAAGCCCATGGACAGCAGCGCGATGACCTTCAAGGACGGCATGGCATCCATGATCTCGGCGGTGATGGAGGCGTAGCCCACCAGCAAGGCCGTGGCGTCGTGGGCCTCGGCGGCGATGCGTGCCGGGTCCTGGGTGTCCAGGTAGTCAACGCTGAATCCTGATTCCGCCAGCAACGCCACCCCGGCGCCAAATTCGACGTCGTCCATGTCCGTGTAGACGGCGCGCAGGGTCTTCGCGGGTGCGGCTTGGGCGTTGGCGGGGCGGAGGGTGTTAGTGGACATGGCTGAGGAACTTCCTGGTGCGTTCGTGCTGGGGATTTTCAAAGAACTGCTCGGGTTCGGCCTGCTCCACGATGACCCCGCCGTCGAACAGGGTGACCTCGTTGGCCACGCGGCGGGCAAAACGCACCTCGTGGGTGACAACGATCATGGTCATGCCGGACTCGGCCAGGTTTTCCATGACCTCAAGGACTTCGCCCACCAGCTCAGGATCAAGGGCCGAGGTGGGTTCATCGAAGAGCATTACCGAAGGGTTCATGACTAGGGCGCGGGCAATCGCCACACGCTGCTGCTGCCCGCCGGAAAGCTCCGATGGGTAGTGGTCCGCCCTGTTGTCAAGGCCCACCTTTTGCAGCATTTCCCGGGCCTGGGCGCGGGCTTCATGGTGGGAGATGCCCTTCACGCTTGTCAGCCCCAGCATCACATTGCGCACGGCGCTCAGGTGCGGGAACAGGTTGAAGCGCTGGAAGACCATGCCCACTTCCTGGCGTTGGATGGCGAGCGCACGCTCGGGCAAATGCACTACATGGCCCTTGTGTTCGCGGCTGCCGATCCTGCTGCCCTTGAGCAGGATCTCCCCGGAGTCGGCCGGTTCCAGCAGGGCCATCAGGCGCAGCATGGTGGACTTGCCCGAGCCTGAGGGGCCCAGCACGGCCTTGACCTGGCCCTTGTTGATGTCGAACTCCACACCCTTGAGGACCTGGTTGCCGTTGTAGGTTTTGTGGAGATCCCGTACTTGGAGGACTGCTTGCTGTGTCATGGTGGGCTCCTGGGCAGGACTGGTGACGGTGTTCATGAGATACCTACCTGGGTGGCGGCGAGCGGGTCGGCTGTTTTCTTGGGTTTTGCTGTTTTGGAAGTCCACGCGAACCTCTTCTCCAAACGGTTTTGCACGAAGGAGAGGATGGAGACAATCACCAGGTAGTAGACGATTGCCGCTGCGTAGTATTCGGCGTAGCGGAACGTGATGTTCACACCCACCTGGGCGGTGGTGAGCAGCTCGCGCAGCGAGATGACGGAAGCCAGGGAGGAGTACTTGATCAGGCCGATGAACTCATTGCCCGTGGGCGGCAGTGCAATCCTGATGGCCTGGGGCAGAACCACCTTGATCATGACCTTGGCGGGGGACATGCCCAGGGCCCGCCCGGCCAGTGCCTGGCCCTCATCAACGCTCAGCAGTGCCGAACGAATGATCTCGGACATGAAGGCCGCTTCCACCAGCCCCAACCCCACGGAGGCGGCGAGGAAGGGCGAGAACCAGTCGGCGCGCAGGGCCGGAATCATCTGCGGCAGGGCGTTCCACATGATCAGCAGCACCAGCAGTGCGGGGATGGCCCGGAAGAACCACACATAAAAGTGGGCTGGTGCCCGCAGGTACGGCTGTTTGGCTGTGCGCCCAATGGCCATGAAGAAGCCGATGACGGTTGCCAGGATGAGGGCCACGATGGCCACCGCCACCGACAGGGCCGCTCCCTTGATGTAGTCGACGCTGACTAACTGCTCGAAGAAGATATTGGGATCAAAAAGCATTGTCTGTGTACTCTCATGCGAAGTGTGGGCGGGGCCCACTTCCAAGTGCGGACTGGGCGGCACCGGGGTGTGGTGCCTGAAACGTGCCGGGCGGGATGGTGGCCCTGGTTATTTGACGTCAAGAATGGTGGGGTCAAGGTTGTACTTGGTGGCGACCTTGGCCAGTGAGCCGTCGTCCTTGAGGGCCTTGAAGGCCGCAGCAATGGCAGGAGTCAAGCTGCTGCCCTTCTTGCTGAACACGCCAAAAGTGGTGTCGGGGTCGAAGACCTGGCTGGCCATTTCCAGCTTGCCCTGGTTCTGGGTGACCATGTAGGCGGCGCCGACGTTGGTTTCCACCAGAACATCAGCCTTGCCGTTGATCACGGCCAGGACGGTGTCAGACGTCTTCGGGTATTCGGAGAGGATGGGGGCGTCCTTGCCAGCCTTGGTGCATTCCTCGCCCAGCGCCTTCACCGATGTTGCGTTGCTGGACGCGGCCTGTGCCACAACCTTTCGGCCGCAGAGGTCCATCTTGCTCTTGAGCTCGGCGGCCAGGCCCGGTGCCGCCAGTGCTGCGGGGCCCGCATTCATGATGGGTGCCGCATCAGCCACCTGCAGGCGTGCGGGGCTGGTGTAGAGCCCGCCAAGAATCATGTCGCAGCGCCCGCTTTGCAGTCCCGGCATGAGTCCGTCGAAGGAGGTGACCTCGAACTTGATTTTGACGCCCCAGTAGTCGGCCAGGGCGCGGCCGGCGTCGGCGTCAAAGCCAACAAGTTCCCCGCCGGAACCGTCGGCGTAGTACTCCAGCGGCGGGTACTCGGGGTCGATGCACAACGTCACCTGGCCGGCATTGACCAGATCCTTGGGCGTATTGCTGTTCCCGATTGCAGCCTCTCCCCCGGTGGAAGCTGAACAGCCGGAAAGTGCCAGCAGGCCGATGGAAGCCGCTGCAGCAAGTTTGAAGAAATTCGCCATTGTAGTTCTCCTGAAAGTGGGGCAGTGCTGCACGCTTGGTGGTGTCAGCGGGGGATGTCTCAACCAGTGTGTGACACACGGCACGTTAAGTCAACAAATTATTGGCATATCTCAAAATATGCTTCAATGTTGCAGCAATATTGCCGGTAATTGGCTGCAAGTTGTTGGATTTTTGACAATATTGTTAATTATCTGTTGTCTGCGGCGTGAATGCTGATATAAAGATGGAATGGATACTTTGGACAGATCGCTTGTACATCAGCTGCAGGCTGACGGGAGGGCTTCCTACAGCGACCTGGCCAAATCCGTGGGCAGCAACCGCACGCTTGTGGCCTCCCGGGTCCACGAACTGTTGGCCTCGGGCAAGGTGAAGGTCATAGCTGCCGTTCACCCTCGGGTTCTTGGCCTGGAAGTGCTGGCCCACTTGTCCGTGCAGGTTTCCGGGGACAATGCGGAAACCCTGCGCGGGATTGATGCCTTGGATTCAGCCGTGTACATCTCCGAAACCACCGGAACCCACCAAATAGTGGTTGAGGTGCGCATGGGCACCATGGGGGAGCTGTACGACACAGTGGCCTTTGTCAGCGAGCTGCCCGCTGTCACCGGCGTCAACGTCCTATTGTACGAGCGGGTTATCCGCAGCCTCTTTCTGGGGGAAGAACCGGTGCTGGAGCGCCTCTCACTGGATCAGACGGACATTGACATCCTGCGGATCCTCCAGCAGGACGGACGCACAGGTTTCGCCGAGATTGGCGAAACAGTGGGCGTCTCCATGAGCACCTGCCGGACGCGGGCGTTGCGGCTCATTGACGCAAATGTCATGCAAATTGGCGCCATCACACGGCGAAACGGCACCTCGGGCGCAATAGTTTTTGGTTGCGGCATGTCATTGATTGGTGACGCCTCACCGGAGGTTGTCCGCCTGCTGGCCACCGTGGAGGGGGTTGAATTCATTGCCCGGACCATTGGCCGGTATTCCATGGTGGCCACCATTGCCGCGGATTCGCAGCACGCCTACAACCAGATAGTGGCCCAGCTGAGGTCGCTGGCCGGGGTCCGCCACATTGACACTTGGCTGCACACCCGGATTGTTCAGGAGCGCTACGAGAACACCTTGGACCAGCTGGGGACGTTGATAGGCCACTGACTGGCCGGGTCATTGGGCGGGGCCCATTCCGGCAGTGCTACGCTGCAACTACAAGCGTGGCGGGAGGTGCCATGGGCGCGTTGCGGGCCGCCGACTGGTGGGCCAGGTTCTTCACGATCGGCATTGTCTTCAAGGGCCTGGACGGTGTCCTGGAACTTGTTGGTGGCGCCCTCCTGCTGTTCGTGGCGCCAGCCAATATTGCGCAGCTGGCCATTCTTCTCACCCAGCCCGAGCTGACTGAGGACCCCGACGACTTCATCGCCACCCACATTCTTCACGGAACTGCCGGGCTCACCGACCATGTGGTGCTGTTTGCAGCCTTGTACCTTTTGGCGCACGGCGTGGTGAAAGTGGTCCTGGTGGTGGCGCTGCTGCGGGAGAAATTGTGGGCGTATCCGTGGATGCTGGCCGTCCTTGCCATCTTCATCGCCTACCAGCTGTACCAAATGACGCAAACCCCGTCGTGGGGGCTGGCGGCTCTGACGGTGTTCGATGCCGTGATGGTGGTTCTCACCTGGCACGAATACCACCGCATCCGGTTGAAACAGGTGAAGGCCGGGCCTTGACCACTTAGGGTGCGACGGCGGCGCGCACCTTACGCGGGGAAGGGGCGCGCCGCCGTCGTACTTTGGGCAGAGGTCAGGCCTGGTCCGGCATCTCCTGCTGGGCTGCTGCGGCGCCGGGGCCTGTGGCATTGATGGTGAAATCGTCCTTGAGCATGTCGAAGACGTCCGGGCGCCAGGCGGGCGGCACCTGAACGAATTCATCCACGGTGACCAGCCCCTCCTGCGCCCACTGGGCGATGTTTTGGGCGATCGCCAGGACATCCGGGTCCGCGGTGTCCGGCTCCGCGAGGGCCTGGATGAGCAATTCAGCCTCGGGCGGGGCCTCGGAGGCGGCCTGCGTCAGCCAGTCGGCCATGTCCAGGTGCCATTCCTCGTAGCCGCCTTCCTCGGATCCTTCAAGGGTCATGATGTAGATGAACTGGCCCATGAGGTCCCGCATGGCCAGAATCATTTCGTCGTCGTCGCCGCCAAGCGCGCGTGCGCCCGGAGTGGGGCGCAGCTGGTTGTCTTCGACGGAGACAAGGCCCGCCACGTTCAAAAGTTCCCAGTACAGGTCCAGCCGGGCGGCGTCGTGGTCTTCGGAGGTGGTGAAGTTGGCAGCGGCGGCGAGCCTTCCCACTCCGCTGTGGGCCAGGGCGGCCAAGGCGCCCGGGGCGGGGTCCATGGTGCCTTCGCCGGTCAGCTCGCGGCCGTCCCCCAGCCACTCCAATAAGGCCAGCGTGTTCTTCCACAGCGGGGCATTGTTGGCCGTTTCAACGATTTCCGCCCGGCTGAGCTCCGGGATGAAGACGTCGGCGAACTCCCAGTCCTCCGGGGACACCTCGCTGCGCTCAAAGTCAGTGCCGGGCCCGCCGGTCTGGCTGCACACGTCCCGGACAGCAGCCAGGTCCTCCGGTGCGCCGGTCCAGAGCCGCATCTGGTCCAAGTAGTTCACGTAGTCGCGCACGCCGCTGCGCATGCCCATGACGCCCAGCGGGTTGGCATCGGCCGTCACGTCCATGACCTCCTGGACCGCTGCGGGCACCAGGGCCGTGGGATCAACTTGCGGCTCCACAATGCGGTACATGTCGAAGAAGTCGTCCAGGATCAACAGGCTCATGTCGATTGACTTGTCCGGGCGGCCCTGGGATTCCAGCCAGGCGACAAAGCCCGGAGACAGGGCGATCATGGCTCGTTCCAGCCGGGCATCGGCCGACGGCGTGGCCTGTGTCCGGGTGGCCGCGTCGGCAGCCGCTTTCGCGGGGTTGCCGAATCGGGACTTCTTGGTGCTCTTGGGCTTCTTGGCCACTGCATTCCTTGGGGTTCGCGGGAGGGTTCCCTTAAAGGTAGCGCCAAAGCCGACGCGGCGCTGCCCGCCCAACAACCAAAACGGCCCAACACACGCTCTCGCAGCAATGGCTGGATTTTTGCGGACGCCATCGCAATCAATGCGATAGCGACCGCAAAAATCCAGCCATTGCTGCGAGAGGGTCGGGCGGAAAGTGACCATTGCTGCGATAGCGTCGAAAGGGCGCGGATCAGGCGGTGAAGGGCGTGAGCACAATCTTGCCGCTGCCGTGGCCTGACATGCTGGCCTGGAACGCGGCGGCGGCTTCTTCCATGGGGAAGGTCTGCGCAACGTCCACGCTGAGGCTGCCATCTTCAACCAGCGCGCTCAGGCGCTCCAGTTCGGCGGCCTCGGGGCGGACCCAAATGTACTGCCCGCCGTGGCCAAGAACGGTCCAGTCCGCGATGGATGCGTGCCGGCCGCCGTCCTTGAGCAGGGCCAGGGTGTCCGCCAGGACGCCGCCGGCAAAGTCAGCCACGGCATCCACGCCCTCAGGAGCCAGGGCGCGCACGCGCTCCACCAGACCCGCACCGTATTCCACCGGCTCGGCGCCCAGTTCACGCAGGCGGTCGTGGTTCTTGGCCGATCCTGTGGCGATGACGCGCGTTCCGGCCAGTGCTGCCAGCTGGATGGCCGTGCGGCCAACGCTGCCGGAACCGTTGTGGATCAACAGGGTCTGGCGTGCTGACACACCCAGACCGTCAAGGGTGCGCTGGGCCGTCAAGCCTGTCAACGGCAGTGCTGCGGCCTGTTCCCAGGACAGCGCCGTGGGCTTGCGGGCCACAATGGCTGCCGGCAGGGCAATCAGCTCGGCAAAGCTGCCGCCCTGGACGGTGTCGCGGCGCCCGTACGAGTAAACCTCATCGCCCACCTTGAACTCGGGGGTGTCAAAGCCCACAGCCTCCACCACGCCGGCAACGTCCCAGCCCGGGGTGACGGGGAAGTTGGTGTCCATGTACGGGTCCAGTCCACCGGACATGATCTTCCAGTCAACGGGGTTGACGCCTGCTGCCTTGACGCGGATCAGCACCGCGCCGGGGGAGACCTTGGGGGTGGGGCGCTCGGTTTGCTCCAGAACCTCGGCGCCGCCGTATTGTGCGTAGGTCATGGCTTTCATGGTTGAACTCATGGTGTTGGTCCTTATCGTCGTGTGAATACCTTCGCTTATGTAGTCTCAAACCGGCGGGCCAGTGGGAAGATTCCCGCTTTCGGAACTTTTTGTACTGGCCGGTCCACAACAAGATGGCGGGGAGGGGTGAAAGTCCGCGGAATCTGGCGCCTGCAGGGGTTGCTGCCTGTGCCGGCGGTAGGCTTGAACTATGAGCCAAATCACCGTGCAGCGCTACGCCTACGGCCCCGATCCAGCCCAGTGGGCGGAGCTGTTCCTGCCCTGTGAACGGAGCGTGGCCGGCGTTGTTGTGGTGATCCACGGCGGGTATTGGCGCAGCGCCTACGCTGCCGATTTGGGTGCCCCGCTGGCCGCAGATCTGGCGCGGCACGGGGTGGCCGCCTGGAGCCTGGAGTACCGGCGCATGGGCAATGGCGGCGGCTGGCCCGCCACGTTCCTGGACATTGCCGAGGGCATCGACGCCTTGGCCCTTGCCGCCGCCGACCACAGCCTGGACCTTGGTGCCGTGGTGGTTCTGGGGCATTCGGCCGGCGGTCAGCTGGGTGTCTGGGCCGCGGGCCGTCCCACATTCCCGGCCGGAGCGGTGGGCGCCCAGCCCGCGGTGGCGGTGACCGGCGTCGTCAGCCAGTCAGGGCTGCTGAACCTGGGTCAGGCGCAGGCGCTCGGGCTGAGCAACCATGCAGTGACGGCGCTGCTGGGGCCCAACGTGGCGCTGGCGGATCCGTTTGCAGCCGTGCCCGTTCCTGTGCCGGTGCTTGCCGTCCATGCCATGCACGACGCCGACGTCCCCGCCTCCCAGAGTGAAAGTTACGTTGCCGCTGCGGTATCGGCGGGCGCAGACGCGCGGCTGATCAGGGTGCCGGGGGACCATATGGACCTGATTGACGTCCGCTCGGCGTCGTACGCGAGCTGCCGGGATCTTGTGCTGGGGCTGCTGGGCCGGGCGTAGGGTTGGTGGGTGAGCACCTTAGGGAAAAGGAAAAGGCATGCCCAAAAACACCCGCAAGATTGAGTCCGGCATTGAGACGGACTTCAGCGACAAGATGAGCTACGGCAGCTACCTTGCCCTGGATACGCTGCTGAGCGCCCAACAGCCCGTCAGCAAGCCCGAACACCACGATGAGATGCTGTTCATCATCCAGCATCAAACCTCAGAGTTGTGGCTGAAACTGGTGCTCCACGAGCTGCGGGCGGTGCGTGTTTACCTTGCCGAGGACAACCTGCGCGCGGCCATGAAGGGTGTGGCCCGCATCAAGCACATCCAGCGTTCCCTGACCGAGCAGTGGAGCGTGCTGGCCACCTTGACGCCGAGCGAATACGCCCAGTTCCGTGGCGATCTGGGCGCTTCCTCCGGGTTCCAGTCCTACCAGTACAGGGCCGTGGAGTTCTTGCTGGGCAACAAGAATGCCGGCATGCTCAAGGTGTTCGCCGGTGACCCGGCAGCCCATGACCTGCTCGCGGAGCTGCTGGCAAGCTCCAGCGTGTACGACGAATTCCTGCGGCTGCTGGCACGCCGCGGCTTTGCCGTGCCCGCCGAAATCCTGGACCGCGACGTCACCAAGGCACACGTGTTCAATGCCGAGCTGGTGCAGCTGTTCAAGATTGTGTACGAGGCACCGGATGAGCATTGGGACCTGTACGAGGCCTGCGAGGAACTCGTTGACCTTGAGGACAACTTCCAGCTGTGGCGCTTCCGGCACATGAAAACCGTGATGCGCACCATCGGCATGAAGCACGGAACCGGCGGCTCCTCCGGCGTCGGCTTCCTGCAGCGGGCACTGGAACTGACATTCTTCCCGGAACTGTTTGCCGTGCGGACCGAAATCGGGCAGTAGCCTTTGACGCCTGCGCACGGTGCCGCCCGGAAGTTGCGCCCCTGTCACAGTGGCGCAGCATCCGCACCGGACGGTGCGCGGAACTAGGCTGTGCGTTCCTGCCAGCGACGCTGGGCTGCTGCGTCGAGGGCGGCTTCCACCCAGCGGCCCATGCCGGCGTAGGCCTGTGCCCTGATCTCGGCAGGGGAGAGGAACACGTCGTGGAAGGCGCCGGGGATCCTGTGCAGGGTCACATCAAGGCCCAGGTCGAGGGCCCGTTTGGCCACGGAGTCCACGTTGAGCACCACATCTGCGGACAGCGCGTTGGATGACCATTTGGGCTGCAGGTAGCTCTTGTCGGACAGCATGACCAGCACCGGGGCCTTGATGCCCAGGCCGCGCGCCAGCTGCGCCTGGCCCTGGAAGACGGCGTTCAAAAATGCGGCGGTGACGGGGAAGCCGCGGTCCGGGCGCCATTTAGAGGAGTAGTCCCATTCGCCGTCGTACCGTTTTGACACGGCCCGGGTGTAGAAACCCGGATCGACGGGCGGCAGGGGGGCCAGGGGCTTGAAGCGGCTGCGGGCGGAAATGATGGGGGCCACCACGGCCCGGCCCATTTCGGTGGCCTGAAATTCCAGCCAGGGACTGTTGAGGACCACGGCGGCGGCGGCGTCGGGGTGCCGTGCCGTCCACAGGCTCAACGTGAGGCCGCCGGTGGAGTGCCCCAGCAAAACCAGTGGGCGTTCGCGCGGGACCTGGTGGACGGCGGGGCGTTCGCGGCCCGTCAGGGCATCAAAGGCGGCGCTGAGGCGCTGGCGGGCCTGTTCCAGAAAGGCGAGCTCAAAGGTCTGCGCATCGAGAGGTTCCGCAGCCTCGGGCATCGGCAGCGCTTCCTCACTGACTGCGCGCCGCCCCATGGCCGCCAGCGCGGCGGCGATGTCGTCGTCGTACTCGGTCAGGGAGGCAACCTGGCCCGGGATAAGCCCCGGGCGCAGGCTGCGGCCGTAGTTGTGCAGGTCCAGCGCATAAAAGTTTGCGCCGGCCTGGTGCCAGAATTCGGCAAGTTCGCGCTGGAAGAAATAGTCGCTCCAGCCATGGACATACAGGACGTCGGCCCCCGCCAGGGAGGACGGGTTCCACTCCGGGGCATCACCCACATAGCGGACCAGCGTGGCCGGGGAGCCGGCGGGCAGCTCGAGGGTGAGCTGTTGAAAGTTCGGGCCGAGGACATCCTGCTGCCATGAGGTCATAGCTCGATGCTAGCGACTAGTGCCAGTATCCGAGCGCAAACTCCGCGATGACCACCGAAAGCAGGAACGACGCCGTGATGGCCACCAGGCCGACGGGGATGATCTTCCAGCCAATGTTCTTCAACAGCGGCACGTCCTTGCCCAGGGAGAGGCCTGCCAGGGTGAGCATGACGGTGGCGATGGAGAGGAAGTCCACGGCAGTGACGAGCTTGACCAGCGGCTCGGCGGCAAAGAACCAGGGGCTGGAAATGTACGCGCCAATGGTCGTGATCCAGATGATGGCGGAGATCTTGCGGGACACCTTGCCCAGGAACAGGCCCAGCAGGACCAGGCCCATCAGCACCGCGTAGCCGCCAATGACGTTCCAGTGCAGGCCTTTGGCTGCCACCGACGCCGTAGCCACACCCAAGATGGTCAGCACGCTCAGGGAAAGCCACAGGGGCAGCTTGACCTCGGCGGATGACTGGGCCACCTTTTCGCGGAAGTCGCGGTTCATTTCGTCTTCGGCGGCTGCTGCGGCACTCTGCTCGGCCGTGGTGGCCACTGCTGTGGCGTTGGCGGCAACAAGGGCTTCCGCGGCGCGGCTCTTGCGGGTCAGCAGCTTGTAGAACTTCTCCGCCAGGGGCAGGGAAACATAGAGGCCCACGTAGACGCCCAGGATGGTGGTGATCAGGTTGGAGACGGCCGCCATGCCAAGGATGGCCTGCTCGTCGCCCGGGTACGCCTCAATGATGCTGGCCGCGGAGGCAGCCATCATGGAGCCGGAGCCCACGCCGGAACCCATGGCCAGGGCGAGCGGGTTGAAGATGCCCCAGTTGGCCACGAGGGAGGTCAGCAGGGTGATGAAAACGGCGCCAAAAAGCGTGCCGAAAACGTACATGGCCAGAACACCGCGGTACTGGTCGGAGTCGGGACCGTACTTTTCGGAGACCATGGCAAAGGACGGCTCGCGGTCAAGGGAGAAGGTGGCGCCCACTGTTGCCTTGCCCATGCGCAGCAGGACTGCCAGGGGAAGCGCCAGCATGACGGTGCCCAGGAGGTGGCCGACTTCCTGCAGCAGCAGGGCCGGACCTGCCTTGATCAGGACAGGGAGGCTCGGGCCAATGTTGAAGGCCAGGCGGGCCACCAGCAGCATGACGGCCACGCCCACCAGGGCGGACGCCACCTTTTGCAGGTCCAGGCCCAGGGGCTTGAACTTTTGCACCGATATCAGCAGGCCGGCGATCAGGCCCCAGACCATGGGGAAGATGACGATGGAGCCGATGCCGATGTTGATCTTCGCGGAGCCGATGAACTGCACGGCAAGGGCGATGATCAGGGCAAGCAGGGCTATGGGCAGTGTTTCCTTCATCCCGACTTTGGCGGGTGCTGTGCGAGTGCTCATGCTGTGTGTTCCTCGGTTTGGGCCGGGCTGTAGGCGGCGGCAATGAAACGGTTGCGTTGTTCCGGGCTGGTGGCGGCGTCTGCTGTGGTCCAGGCCAGGGCGACTGCCGCCTCAAACATGACGTCGTAGGCGGCCGGGGTGTCGGCCAGGGCTGCGAAAGCGTGGGAGTGGATGGGGACGTCGGCGCCCGGGATGCTCAACCACGGGTGCAGGCTGGGGATGACCTGGGAGATGTTGCCCATGTCGGTGGAACCGCCGCCCAGTCCTGCTGCGGGTGAGGTGTCCTTGCCGAAGACGTCCATGGCTGCTGTCCAGTGCGCGGCAAGGTCGTCGTCTTGGCGGAGCGGCTCGTAGAGGGGTTCGGTGGGCTCGATGGACAGTTCCGTGCCGGTGGCCAGGGCGGCGCCCTCGAAGCAGCGGCGGACGCGGACCAGCAGGGATTCGTACTCCGGCAAGGTGAAGGCGCGGCATTCAAATTCAACAACGGCACGTTCCGGGATGATGTTCGTGACGTGGCCGGCCTCGGCCACGTACATGGCCACGCGGTGGTCGCCGGGAATCTGCTGGCGCAGCAGGCCCACGGCCACCTGGCTCAGCACGGCGGCGTCGGCGGCGTTGACGCCCAGGTGCGGTGCGGCTGCGGCGGGCGCGGCCTTGCCGGCGAACGTTGCCCGGTAACGGCCCACGGCCTGCGCGCTGGTGCCGGCGGGGTTGTAGGTGATGCCGTCCTGAACCGGGTGGACCATCAGGGAGAGTCCCACGCCGTCGAACGCGCCGGCCTTGAGCATGATGGCCTTGCCGCCGCCGTGCTCCTCGGCCGGGGTGCCGATGGCCTTGAGCGTGATGCCCAGGCTGTCCGCAAGGGGGGCCAGGGCCAGGGCCGCGGCCACCGAGGCGCCGGCGATCAGGTTGTGCCCGCAGGCATGGCCGATCTGGGGCAGGGCGTCGTACTCGATGCACAGGGCAACCGTGAGTTCGCCGCTGCCCACCGTGGCCGTGAATGCCGTCGGCAGTCCGGAGGTGCCCATGTCAACGTCGAAGCCGCCCTCGCGCAGCAACGCTGCGATGGACGCGGAGGCGCGGACTTCCTCAAAGGAAAGTTCCGGGTTGGCGTGGATGTCGCGGGCCAGGACGTGGACTTTTTCACGCCATTGTTCGACGCCGGAGGCCAGTTCGGCGTGGACGCCGGCTGCTGCGGTGGTGATGTCGCTCAGGTTCATGGTGGTGTTTCCTTGGGTGGGGCGGGAAGGGGAGGGAGGGATGACGACGGCTAGTCCAGGTGGATGTCCAGGTCTTTCCAGAGCTGTTGGGAGCGCCGGATGGTGGCCCGGCTGCGTTCCGGGTGGGCTGCCTGCATGCCGGCGAGCAGGCCGTACACAACCGAGGTGGTGGCCGTGACTGACTGGAAGAAGGCGATGCCCTCGGAGGGGACAACGAGCAGGTGCTCGGCAATGGCGGCCAGGCGGCCACGGCGCATGTCGCTGATGGCGATGATGGTGGCCCCGGCCCGGTGTGCGGACTCGGCGGCGGCAATCATCTGGCCAATGGAGCGCCAAATGTTGATGACCACCATGACATCGCCCGGGCCCAGCGAGTTGGTGCTGGTGACCAGGTGGACCCCGGCTCGGCATTCAGCGCTGATCGGGTACCCCATGGTGGCGCCCAGGTGGGCCATGACGCCTGCCGGTGCGGCGTAGGAGCCGTGGCCAACCACCAGGATCGACTTTGCCGCGGCCAGCGTGGCGATGGTTGCCTCAACCTCTGCGGGCTCGTTGCTGTCCAGGGTCAGGCGCAGGTTTTCAATGTCCCGTGTCAGCGCCGCGCTCAGGGGGCTGCTGTGCTCGCCGTGCTGGACCAGGGTGTCTTCGGTGGAGATCTTCACCAGATACCGTGAGCGCAGTTCGCGCTGCAGGTCCGGCCAGCCCGCAAATCCCAGGGCTTGGGCTGTGCGGACCACTGTGGAGTTGTTGACTTCGGCGCGGGCGGCGATTTCAGCAATTTCGGCGTAGGACGCCAGCTGCGGATTGCGCATGATCACATCCGCGACCCGGCTTTGGGCCTTGGGGAGTGCCGTGCCGGCCATGATGTCATCCAGCCAGTCGACGCCCGGCCCGGTGGGGTCCATGCGGGCGTGCGCAGGGGTTGAGGCGGGGCTCGCTGCGGGGCCGGATGGGGTGGCGTCCGGCACATTTGCTGGTTGGTCTGTTAGCTGGGTCACTCTGCAATTATGATTGCAGAACTACATAATTGCAATCTCAATTGCCAAATGTCCATTTTCAGATACGTCCGGCGGCAGTGCTTATGCCGGGCTTGCCGGGCTTGACCGTGCCGTCGTGTGAGGCTGCAAACCTGAGGGTGTCACGTTTCATAGTGGAGATTTCGCCAGTGCCGGCAGGGTGTCGGTGCGCATGCTGCACCGCTACGAGGCCCTAGGGATTTTGCGCCCGGCGCGCGTCGATTCCATCGGGTACAGGCTTTATGAGGCCCCGCAGCTGGCCAGGCTGAACCGCATTGTGGCGTTGAAGTACCTGGGATTCAGCCTGGCGTCCGTGGCCCAGATGCTGGATTCCAGTCTCAGCGGGCAGGAGCTGCGCAGCATGCTGGAATCGCGCCGGTGGGAGCTGGAGAACCAGCTTGCCGCTGATGCCGCACGGCTGGCCGCCGTCTAGGCGAGACTCCGTGTCATGGAGGATGAGGGTGTCATGCCCAACCATGAAGTCACCATCAAATCCATCCCGCCCGTGCGCCTGGCCGTTTTCATGGGCGGGGCGGCACGTTTTGAGCCGGCCTCCATCAGCCCTGTCATTGGCGTGCTGTACGAGCAGTTGTATGCCCAGCTGGCTGCTGCCGGGATCACCCCCACGGGCCCGGGCGTTGCTTACTATGAGATGCTCGACGGCGGCCGCATCTTGGTCCATGTCGGTGCCCAGCTCCCGGCGTCGGTGTTGAACGGCGGGCCCCGCCGGAGCGTTTGAGGTGGTTGGACTGCCTGCCGTGGAGAACGCGGCCACGCTGGTGCACCACGGCATGGGTGATGAGCCGCGGGCGTGGGTCACGGAATTGCAGGAGCCGGTGGTTCGGCCGGGATAAGTGCCGTCTGTTCAGTGCAGCGGACCGGGTCCCGAACAGCTTCCCCGGACCGGGTCCCGAACAGCTTCCCCGGTGCGGGGAAGCTGTTCGTGCCGGATTACGGCTGGGGTTCGAGCATGCGGCGTTTGTTGTCGGCAAAGGCCTCGACCGTGTTCTCGTCGAAGGCGGAGCAGTGGCCGCCCACCAGGGCCTCCACGGCGGCTTCGATGCGGGGTGTTTCGGCAGGCTGCCCGGCCTGGATCTGGCCGGCGGGCCCCACCACGATGTAGCCCCACTCGTAGAGGGCGTCGCAGCCCAGGGCGCAGGTGAGCATGGCGTTGTGCTCGTAGTCCATGCGCTCCTCGTCGCTGCATTCCGGACGCGGCTTGATGTGGCCTGCAATCAGCAACCGGGCCGGGTACTGTTCCCCGCACAGGGCGCACGGTGCCGTCAGGCGGCCGCGCAACAAGTTCTTGCGCAGGTAGGCCTGTTCCAGGCGGATCGTGGTCAGGGTCTTCTTGTCAGGCTCATCGGCACCCCAGACGCTGCCGGGCAGGCCGCGCAGGCTGGTTGCCGACGATTGCGGCGCCGTGACACCGGCCTCGGCAAGAAGTTCCTGCCCTTCCTCGGCGGTGAGGGCGGAAATGTAGCGTTGCTCAGGCTTGCCGGCTGCATTGAACGGCCCGGGTTCACCCTCCGCCGTGATGTGTGCCGCGCGTTGGCGGTGCAGCTGCAGGTTTTGGGCCAAGGGGTGTGTGCGCACCAGCCAGCCTTGGTCGGATTCCCCCAGCTGCTTTTCGAAGCCTACGGGGCGTGGTGCATCCTGCCACTTTTCAGCGACCACGCTGACGGCCCGCACGTAGGGGCCGAAGTAGTTGAACACCACATCGCCCTTGTGGAGCTCCTTGATGATTTCCCGCTCCGCCCCTGCCTCGCCCTCAGGATCCGGGCAGTTCCAGAGGATTCCCTGATCGATTGCTGACTCGTAGTTGCGTCCGTGGCTGACCCACCAGTACTTCATGCGTGTAACTCCTCGCGTCGTTGCTGTGGCATTCGGCGTTCCATTTCAGCCTAACCCGTATGGTGCCCGTGTGGGCAGAAAGTGCAGCTCATGGCAGAATTGGGGGTGACCTGGGTGCAGACGGGTCCAGTGATAATACAGCCGACCGGCGCAGCCTCCTGAAGGGGGTGCCGGTATGAGCAAACCACTTAAACAAAAAGAAATTTGAGACTTCATCATGTCCTCGCTGCAAAGCAATGATTCGGCAACCCCTCTTTCAACCGGCGCCCGCGCCATACCCTCCTTTGCCGCCGTCGGCAGCCCCTACTTTGGGATCCTGCTGGCGTGCATGGCGGTGATCGTCATACTCTCCAACATTGGCGCCTCCAAGGGCGTGCAATTCGGTCCCATCGTGACCGACGGCGGGTTCTTCCTGTTCCCCTTCGCCTACATTCTGGGGGACGTGATCAGTGAGATTTACGGCTTCAAGGTCAACCGCAAGGCCATTTTCACCACGTTTGCGCTGTCCATATTCGCCTCGCTTTGCTATTGGGTGATCATTGCCCTGCCCGGTTTCACCGACGATTACGGCGTTGCCAAACAGCATGCACTTGTGGACGCGTTGGGCCCGGTGCCCCAAATTGTGCTGGCCAGCCTGCTGGCATTTTTGGCTGGCCAGACCATCAACTCCCTGATCATGGTGCGGCTGAAGGCGCGGCACGGCGAGCGCAAGCTGTGGGTGCGGCTCATGGGTTCCAGTGGTGCCGGCGAATTCATTGACACGCTGATCTTCTGTGCCGTCGCCGCCCCCGTGATCGGGATAGTGGGCTTTGGCATGTTCGCCAATTACGTGGTGGTGGGCTTTGTGTACAAGGTTGGCGTGCAGTACGCGCTGATCCCCGTCACCTCGGCGGCGATCGGCTGGTTCAAGCGCCACGAGCCCACGTACGTCGCGGCCTAGCACTTACCGAGTCAGACCGAGCCCCGTCGAGTCAGACGTTGCTCGCGGGGCTTGTCGCGGCGCACGGTCCGACTCGGCGATGGGCTCCCTGAAAAGAGCACCGAAACACGTACGACGGCGGCACTCAGGCGGGCTTTTCGGCCCACCCGTGTGCCGCCGTCGTGGTTTAAGTGCAGTTTCCCGCCAAGCTCCCGTTGCCGGCGGCCAGCGAGCACCGAGTCAGACCGAGCCCTGCCTGGTCAGACGTTGCGCCACCGCGTCCTCGCAGCGCTGGGTCTGACTCGGCGCCGGGGGCTACTTTTTTGGGTAGTAGCGGCGCAGCGTCTCGGCCTTGAACTCGAAGAACGTGCCGCTCTCGATGGCCAGGCGCGCGTCGTCGACCAGCTTCACAACAAAGCGCTCGTTGTGGATGGAAATCAGCGTTGCCGAGACCATCTCCTTGGCCTTGTACAGGTGGTGGATGTAGGCGCGCGTGTAGTTCTCGCAGGTGTAGCAGTCGCACTCGTCTGACAACGGTGTGAAGTCGCGCTTGTACTTGGCGCCGGAGAGGTTGAAGCGGCCGTCAGGGGTGTAGAACGCCGAGGTGCGTGCCACGCGGGTGGGGGAGACGCAGTCAAAGGTGTCGGCACCGTTTTCGATGGCTGTGAAAATGTCGTCCGGTTCGGAGATGCCCAGCAGGTGGCGGGGCTTGTTCTCCGGCAATTCCTCGGAGCACCAGCGCACAATGGTGCCCAGGTTCTCCTTCTCCAGCGCACCGCCAATGCCGTAGCCGTCAAAGTTCATCCCGCCCAGGTCATGGGATGCCTTGCGGCGCAGGTCCTCATACTGGGCGCCCTGAATCACGCCAAACAACGCCTGGTACGGCTTGCCCGCGCGCTCCCCTGTGAGGCGGAAGTGCTCGGCAATGCAGCGCAGCGCCCACAGCCGCGTCCGTTCCAGGGACATCTCCTGGTAGCCGCGCGAGTTCAGCAGCGTGGTCAGCTCATCGAAGGCAAACATGATGTCTGCGCCGATCTGGTGCTGGACCTGCATCGACACCTCGGGGGTGAAACGGTGCATGTCGCCGTTCAGGTGCGACTTGAACCAGACGCCGTCGTCGTCGATGTGCGCCAGGCGTTCCTTGCCCACGGCCACGGAATCGTCGGCACCGGCGTGCGGGGAGGACGCCACGGCATCCATGTTGATGACCTTCTTGAAGCCGGAGCCCAGGCTCATGACCTGGAAGCCGCCGCTGTCGGTGAAGGTGGGGCCCTGCCAGTTCATGAACTTGCCCAGCCCGCCTGCCGCGTCGAGGATCTCAGCGCCGGGCTGCAGGTACAGGTGGTAGGCGTTGGCCAGCAGCGCCTGCGCACCGAGCTCTTCCATGGACTCGGGCAGCACCGACTTCACGGTTGCCTTGGTGCCCACCGCGATGAAGGCGGGGGTCTTGATGGTGCCGTGGGGCGTGGTGATGACGCCCGTGCGGCCCTGAAACTTCCCGCCGTTGCGTGTAACCACATCGGCGCCCGGTGAGCACGTCTCATTGAGCCGCGTGGTGACCTCAAAGCTGAATTCGCTTTGCGACGCCGGCTCGCCGGGGATGGTGTGCGGGGCCTGCCGCGGGGTGGTGGCAGGCTCGGGCGCAATGAGGGCAGTGACAGTTTCTGGGGAGGGCATGGTTCCATTTTGCCAGTCTTTGCCTGCGGGCCGCTCCGAAGGTGTCCAACGCAACCCGCCGCCGCCGCCAACGCTCTCGCAGCAATGGTCAACTTTTTCGGGACGCTATCGCAGCCAGTGCGATAGCGTCCGGAAAAATCCAGCCATTGCTGCGAGAGCGTCGGGAGGGGTTATTCGTCGGAGTAGTGGTCTTCCATGAAGGCGTCCCACTGGGCGGCGATGGCATCAAAGGCGTGGGCGCCCAGACCGTAGGTGGTGGCGCAAATTTGGGCGCCGGGGTGTTCGCGCACGCCCGGCAGGGGTGCCTGGGCAGCCATGATCAGCAGACCGTCGCCATGCTCGGCATAGTCCGCCACGCTCAGCCCCACCTGGGTGTTGGTGCGGTACCAAACCTTCCCGGACAGGGTGGCGCCGGTGTTGAGCGTGATCTCGTAGGGTTCGCCAGCCTCGGGCAGCCAGCCGGTGTCGATGCCCAGGGCATCCCAGAGATTCGTGTGGGCGGCGCTGGCGCCATCAACGTAGAGGGTGCGCCGGGGCGTTTTGGGGTGGCGTTCCACGGCGAACTTGAGCTGGTGCAGGAACATGGTCCAGCCCTCCGTCACGTCCGCATCGTACTTGGCCCACTCGCCGGTGGTGACCCCGCGGGTCAGCGTCAACAAGGTGCCGTCCGGACGCGGTTCGAGGACGAACACGTCACCCATTTCCAGTTCAAGGCGCAAATGGTCGGCGCTTTCGGTGACCTTGGAAAAATAGATTTGCTGGATTTCATCGTCAAGCCCGTCGATGTCCCAGCCATGCCACTGCGCAACCCGTGCGGGTTCCCGGAGCATGAGCCACAACTGTTCGGCGTCGGCATTGATGAGCAAGGAGATCTGGGTGGCAGCCATGGAAGGTAATCTACGCCGGATCCGCCAAACCGGCTAGTGTGGCGCGCGGAAGGCTACCGGCCCAAGCCTGCGTATGAAATCGCCTGGCGCACCAATGCCCCGCGGCCGCCCACAAATTCCGACTGCACATCATCGCTGAGCACCTCTTGGGGCGTCATCCAGGTCAGCTCCAGGGCATCCTGGCGCGGCTCGCATTCGCCCGTTACAGGTATGACGTACACCATGGCCACGGCGTGTTGGCGTTCGTCGGTGAAACCTGTCTGCGACGGCGACGGCAAATACTCGGCCACAGTGAACGGCAGGGGGCTGACAGGCAGTTGCGGGAACGCCAGCGGGCCCAGGTCCTTTTCAATGTGGCGGATCAGCGCGGCCCGGATCGTCTCGCGGTACAGCACCCGCCCCGACACCAGGGTGCGCACCATGGCGCCTTCCTCGTCGGCCTGCAGCAGCAAACCAATCTCGTTGACGTAACCCAACGGGTCAACGCGCACCGGCACCACCTCCACGTAGACCATGGGAAGCCGGTTCCGGGCCTCGTACAGATCTTCGTTGGACAGCCAGCCGGGATAGGGATCAGGAGTACGCACGCTCATACCTAAGTTCTACCCCATCTGCGCCCCGCGCGCCGCCACCGTTTCGCCAAAAGCATCAAAATTCCAGCGAATCCACAATCCGCAGGGTTCCCCCGTGCGGGTTTTGGACTTCCACAACGTCCCCGTCAAGGGACGCCGGCACACCCGCGGCGGTGAGCCGGGCAGCCAGGGCGGCGAGGTCGCCGTCGTACTTGAAGCCAAGCTCGACGCCGGATAGCCCACCCGGGCGGGCGGCCGTGAGACCGCCGTTTTTCGCCCGGAAAGGGGTGGGTGCATCGGGGCGGCCGGCCACCGGCTTGGCGCCAATGTCCGCCAGAACTTTCGAGGCCGCACCCACATCCGGGGTGCTCCACAGCTGCACCACCGTCAGGGGGCTGGCGGCCGGTGGGGCGGTGGGGGCATCAACCACGGGGTCGGCCAGGAATGTGAAGCCGTCCGGGGCCGTGACGCGGGCGGTGGGGCCGTGGCGGGACTCGACCAGCTCGGCGTGCGTCCCGTCGGCAATCGTGCGGCGGACAAAGATCGGGGCGTCACGGATTTCAAAGCCCAGGGCAGCCGTGCCGTCCTGCCCGCCCGGAGGAATCCCGTGCAGGCCAACTTTCCCGTTCCCGGAATCGAAGACCTGCCACTCCCCGGCGTCCTGGACGCGCCACAGGCCCAGCGCAAGCAGCAGCTGCGAGTACTCAGCGGGCTTTGAGGTGTAGAGGACTGGACGGACGCGCAGCATGGTCTCTCCTGAAAAAGTGTTTGCTTAAATTATCACCCCTTTGGCGCCTTGCAGGGCGATATTGTTGAGCCATGGTTGAACTTCCTGAGCTGCTTCTTGCCGACGCGGCAGCCTGGCGGGCGTGGCTGGGCGAAAATCACGCCTCAAGTTCCGGCGTCCGCCTGGTGCTGCACAAAAAGGGCGGTTCCGTGACGGATCTGAGCTACGCCGCAGCGCTCGATGAGGCGTTGTGTTTTGGCTGGATTGACGGGGTTGCCGGCAGCAGGGACAGCGAAAGTCAGCTGCGGCGGTTCACCCGGCGGACAAAAACCAGCAAGTGGTCCAAGATCAATACCGGCCATTTTGACCGGTTGGTGGCACAAGGCCGGATGGAGGCTGCCGGACTGGCGGCAGCCGAGGCCGCCAAGGCGGACGGCCGCTGGGAAGCTGCTTACTCCGGGCAGGCCAGTGCCGAGGTCCCCGACGACTTGGCCGCCGCCATTGCAGCCAACCCGCAGGCCCAGGCCATGTTTGACGTGCTCACGGCCACCAACAGGTATGCCTTGATTTACCGCACCACCAGCGTCAAGACGCCGGCCGTCAGGGCGGCGAACGTTGCACGTTTTGTGCAGATGCTTGCCCGGGGTGAGGCCCCGTACCCGCAAAGGCGCAAGCCCGCGGGTACGGTGTAGCTCCGGCTACCCGGCCGGCTACCCGGGCAGGTGCCCGCTTAGCCGCCCCGTCGGCTGCCCCGT
>JBDTQM010000009.1:0-36779 GCA_039932175.1 Specibacter sp. | reverse complement strand
CGAGGGCCGCCACCAGCGCGGCGGCGGCGTTGTCCACGTAGGTGGTGTCGATCAAGGCCCGGCCGCCGTCCAGCAGCGGAAGCCTGCCCGCCCGGGCGCGTTCCACCACGCGTTCCACCAGCTGGGTGTCGCCGGGGCCCCACACAATGTGGGGGCGGATGGCTGTGACCCTCAAGGCGGGGGAATCCTCGGCGAGGGCCAGTTCCTCGGCGGCAGCCTTGGACCGGGCGTAGTGGCCGCGGGCAAAGTCCGGGCTGGCTGCTCCGGCGCCGCTGCCCACAATGGAGGCGCCAAGATGGGCCACCGACGGGGATGAAACAAACACAAAGTCGCGCACGCCGGCATGCCGGGCGGCCGCAATGAGCTGGCGGGTGCCAACAATGTTGGTGGCCACGAACTCATCCCACGCACCCGTGAAGGAGACCTTGGCGGCCAAGTGCACAATGGCGTCAACGCCGTGAACGGCGCGGGCTGCCACGTCCGGATCGGCCACGGAACCCTGCAACGAGTCCCAGGGGGCGTCAACGGCCCGGCGCTGCAAGGTCACCACCGAATGTCCGCGGTCAAAGAGCAGCTGCGCCACGGCGCGCCCCAACAAACCGCTGGTTCCCGTCACCAGGACCCGGCGGCCAACTCCAGCAACGGGCGGCCCGTCAGTCACAGGCCCGCTCATGGCCGTCCGGGCTTCTCGCCGGCAAGCATCCGCCCGGCCCAGCGGGAAAGCTTGGCACGGTCAATCTTGGAATTATGCCGCACATCGGTGGGCATGGAATCGATGACCAGCACGGCGGCAAGCGGCAGGCCAGCGCCCAGCGCGGCAGCACGCACTTGTGCCGCCAGCGCGGTGGGTGCAAGGGCGGAACGCTTTGCCGCCGGCTTGGTTTCAACGATGGCGACTGCCGCTTGCGTTCCGGCAGGCCCAATGCCCACCACGGCTGCGCGGGCCACTGACGGCACGAGCTCCACGGCCTGCTCGGCGGCAACGGGGGTTTTGATGCCAGCCGCAGTGCACAGGATGTGCTCCAGCCGGCCTTCCACCCAGAGCCGTCCGGCCGCGTCAAGATGGCCAATGTCTCCGCTTCGGTGCCAACCGGGGATTGAAGTGCTGCGCTGCTGGGTGATCCACAAGCGGTCGTAGCGTTCCTTGACGTGCGGGGCGCTGACAAGGATTTCCCCCGTCACGTCCGCCTCAAAGGAAGGCGTGGCAGCCACATTGCCGTCGGCGTCGATGGGGGCAATGGCCACTCGGGCGCCGCTGACGGGCACGCCAACGCAGACGCCGTTGCCAACGCCGGCGGCGCTGATCCCGGCCAGGTCAATGTCGGTCACCGGAAGCGCCTCGGTCATGCCGTACGGGGTGTGCAGGGCTGCGTTGGGCGCCAGCTGCTGCACCTGGTGGAGCAGCTGCTCGGCCAGGGGTGCCCCGGCTGACAAGACAAGTCCGACGTCGGCCAGCGCCTTTTGCTGCCCGGGCGCCAGTTGCGCGGCGGTTGCCACAACGTTCACAAGGGCCGCCGGTGAGGCAAACACAACAGTGGCGTTGATGGCTGCGGCGGCATTGGCCAGGGCCGCGGCCGTGAGTGTGCGCGGAGCCGTGACATCCATGTCAGGGGTCACGGTGGTGGCTCCGAGGGCTGGTCCAAGCAGTGCGAAGGGTGCAAACCCCGCCACCAGGGCCGTCCCCGCATGCAGTGAATATGTTGCCTTCAGCGTGTCCCGCATGGCGGATAGCCGGCGGTGCGTGTAGACAACACCCTTGGCCGGGCCCGTGGATCCTGAAGTGAACAGCACGGCTGCATCGGCATCCGGGTCGGTTGCGCCAAATCCGGGGCGGGTGCCGGCCAAACGCTCCACACGGCCGTTGGCCATGAGCTGCGGAATGGTCGCTGCCACGTTCAGGACGCCCTTGCGGGCCGCAGCCGTGGCAGGGCTGAAGTCCTCGGCCGCAATCTTGACCCCGGGCCAGTTGTAGAGGCGGGCACCCAGAAGGGCCTTCTCAACGCCTATCAAGTAGTCGGGGCCGGCGCCCTTGATGGCGCGGCTCATCCCGCGGGTGCCAAGACCGGCGTCGGCCACCACGATGATGGCGCCCAGGCGCAGGCACGCATAAATGAGGGTGGTGAGGTTGATGCCCGGCGGCACCAGCAAACTCACCCGGTCCCCGGCCGTGACGCCGAGTTCTCGCAGTCCCGCGGCGAGGTCGTCAACGTCGTGGGCAAGTTCCGCCCAACTCAGTCCCCGGGAGCTCCGGGTGGAACCGGTGGGCAGCATGTCCACCACGGCCGTGGACGTGTCCGCACGCCGGGCATCCAGCTCAGCCAGCATCGGCGTAAACGCGGCTGCGTCCCCGGCGTGGCCTGGGGCCTCGGCCGCGAGGGACCCGCGGCGAGCTTGCGGACCGTGGGAGCGGCTGGGGACGTTTCGGGCCAGCCAGGCGAACGTGGGCGTGGCGATGTCCCGGTCTTCCTGGACCAGGTGGCTGGCACCTTCAAAGCGGTGCACATCGGCGTGCGGCAGCCGTGTCAGCAAGTCCCGCAGGTACCGGTCGGAAAACACCGGATCCTTGGGTCCCCACAGAATGAACGCCGGCACATCCAGGGTGCGGATGCCGGCGGACACGGCATCCAGGGCAGGCCGGGACGGGTGCGATTCGCCGGCGGGGATGTCGGCCACAAAATTGCCCACACCGCCGCGTCGTGCCGCGCCGCGGTACGGGGCCATGAATGCCGCCCGGACGTCGTCGGCCAACGCCGGCTGCGCCAGCCCGTGCGTGACATTCAGGAACGCGGGGGAGGTCTTGGTGCCCCAGGGGTGCACGGCGGGGTGCAGGGCAAGCTTCAAGGCCGGTGGCAGCGAGAACCCTGCCGGGTGGACGGCTGTGTTGGTCAGGACGACCCCGGCCAACTGGTCCTTGTGGCGGGTGGCCCAGCCCAGGGAGATGATGCCGCCCCAGTCGTGGCCCACGCTGACCACGGGCCCGGCAAGAGCCAGGGCGTCGGTGAGGTCGCCAAGATCGGCGATCCTGTCTTCCAGGCGGCGGAAGGTGCCTGTACGTTCGGAGAAGCCCATGTCCAGCTGGTCCACGGCAATGACACGCCAGGGGCCGCCGGCCGCCAGGGTGGCGGGGGAGGTGGCCCCGGCCAGCAGGGTGCGCCACAAATAAGACCAGGTGGGGTTGCCGTGCACACACAGCAAGGTGCCAACGGGCTCCATGCCCGTGGCCGCAACGTCGTCGGCATTGTCCAAATAATGCCATTGGCGGCTGGTTCCGGGGGAGTCCACACCGGCAGTTGACGGCACGGAGAGCGTCCTGCGCCAGCCGGCCTTGACGCCGGGCCACGGCTCGGGGCGTTCGGTGAGGGGGGAAGCTGCTGTTACCACTCGATTTCCATCATGGTTGTGTTGAGTCCCGAACCCACGCCCATGCAGAGCACCCTGTCGCCGCTGTTGAGGCTGTGGGATTCCTGGGCCAAGGTCATGGGGAGCGATGCGGGACCCACGTTGCCCCATTTGGGGAACGTCATGGGCACCTTGGAGCGCACCAGGTTCACGGCCTTGATGATGGCGTTGGTGTAGGAGTTGGAGACCTGGTGGGTGACGTACCTGTCCATGGAACCCCACTCCCAGCCATCGGTGTGGGCCTCATCCCAGGCATCCGTGACAAGCTTCAAGCCGTTGTCCAGCAGGCCCTTGGTGTCGGTGAACATGCCGTCGGGTCCGCCAACGCACAGTTCGTGGTGTTCGGTGCCTGCCCGGGACACGCCGCCCAAAATGCGGTGTCCGCCCGGGTGGAGATCTGCCGGGCCTATCACGGCGGCCGCTGCGCCGGAGCCCAGGGTCAGCGTGGCAAATTCGCGCAGGTAGTCCTCGCGGGTTGACGTCTCGGCATTCAAGCGCCGGAACGTTGTCTCCTGGGTGGCCTGGGCGTCTTCACCGGCCACAATGAGCGCGTATTTGATCTGGCCGGAATCAATCATGTTCGCGGCCAGCGTCATGCCGTTGACAAATCCCAGGCAGGCGTTGGCCACGTCAAAGTTCATGGCCGAGGACGGCAGGCCCAAACCGTTGTGGATTTTCACGGCAACCGAGGGCTCCAGGTTGCGACGGGTGACACTTGTGTTGATGAGCAGGCCGATCTGGCCCGCCTCAATGCCCGACTGAGCCAGGGCCTTGGCACCTGCCTCAATGGCGGCGTCGTCGAACGACGTCCCGGGTGCCCACCAACGGCGTTCCTCCACGCCTGCAACACGCTCAAGCAGGCGCTTGGACAGCCGCAGCCGCTTCAAGCTCGGTGCAAGGCGGGTGTCAAAATCGCTGGAATGGACAACTACCGGAGCCTCAATGCTGGAGACGGCAAGCAAGGCAGTGTTGTGGTGTCGAAACGTGGCATTGCCGATCAAGTTCCAGCCTTTTTCTTGAGATATTCGGTGACATTTGGCACCGGAAGTCCAGTGACCTGATCCTGATCCACGGGATGTTCTCTGCAGCAGCCCCGAGGTTCATCAAGATCCAACCTTAACTATGCACCTTGTGGGGGTGATCATGCACATACGCCATAACGCATACACGCGGTGCGCGCCCGGGCGTGCGGAGCCGTTTCACGGTAGATTGGCTTGTGAGAAACAGCCCGGCGCAGGAGAAGAAACCAGTTTGCATCTAAAAAGTCTTTCCGTGCGCGGATTCAAGTCCTTCGCCTCGGCCACCACTTTAGACTTTGAACCGGGAGTGACTGCCGTTGTCGGCCCCAACGGTTCGGGCAAATCCAATGTGGTGGATGCACTGGCCTGGGTCATGGGCGAGCAGGGTGCCAAAACCCTGCGCGGGGGCAGGATGGAAGATGTCATCTTCGCCGGCACCTCCGCCCGTCCCGCGCTGGGCCGGGCCCATGTTGCACTGACCATTGACAACGCCGACGGCGCCCTGCCGATCGACTACGCCGAAGTCACCATTTCGCGCACCCTGTTCAGGGCGGGCGGCTCCGAGTACGCCATCAACGGCACGTCCTGCCGGCTCCTGGACATTCAGGAGCTGCTGTCGGATTCGGGCCTGGGCCGTGAGATGCATGTCATTGTGGGCCAGGGCCAGCTGGACAAGGTGCTGCACGCAACGCCGGAGGACCGCCGCGGCTTCATTGAGGAGGCGGCCGGAATTCTCAAGCACCGCCGCCGCAAGGAAAAGACGCTGCGCAAGCTTGACGCCATGAGCGCCAATTTGGCCCGCCTGACCGACCTGACAGGGGAGATCCGCCGCCAGCTCACGCCCCTTGGCAAGCAGGCTGCCGTGGCCCGACGCGCCCAAAGCGTGCAATTTGACGTCCGTGACGCCAAGGCCCGGCTGCTGGCTGATGAAATAGTCCAGCTCAGCAACGCCGTGGAAAAAGACGCGGCGGATGAGCTGGCCCTGAAAAACCGCCGCGAACTGGTGGAAAAGCAGCTCTTCTCGGGGCGTGAGCAGCAGGGCGAACTCGAGCAGATCGCCGCCGCGGCCACCCCTGTCCTCAATGCCGCCAGGGATGACTGGTACCAGCTGTGCGCCACGCGCGACCAGCTCAAGGCCATGGGCGTGCTGGCGGCCGAACGCCAACGTCACTTGGGCGCGCCCGACGCCGTCCCGGACCCCAGCCGCGACCCGGACAGGCTGGCCGAACAAGCCGCGCACCTGCGTGCCGAAGAAGCCGGTCTGGAGCTGGCCTTTCAGGAGCGCCGGTACGGGCTGGAAACGGCCATGGAGATCAAGGAAGACGCAGAGGCGGCCGTCCGGGCCGAGGAACAGCGTGTCCGTGACCTGTTACGCGCCACGGCCGACAGGCGTGAGGGGCTGGCCCGGCTGGCCGGCAAGGTGGCGGCCGTGCGGTCCCGCGTGGAGTCGGCCGAAGCCGAGATTGGCCGGCTGCACCAGAGCAAGGCGGCAGGCGCCGAACGCCACAGTGCCGCAGCCCAGGAGTTTGCCGCCCTGGAAACCCAGGTGGCCGGGGTGGAAGCCGGCGAGGAACGCCTTGACGAGCATTACGAGCAGGCCGCCGCGGCCTTGGCCGCGCTGGACGGGCGCATCGAGGCGTTGGGCGCCGAACAACTGGCTGCCGAACGTGTTCGTGATTCCCTCACCGCCCGGCGTGACGCCCTGGCCGTGGGCCTGCTGCGCAAGGACGCCAGCGCCCACCTTTTGGCTGCAGCACCGCCGGGCGTGGTGGCAGCCATGGCATCGATGATCCAGGTGGTCAACGGGCACGAGACAGCCATTGCCGCGGCGTTGGATGCGGCTGCCGAGGGGGTTGCCGTCAGTGACATGGCGGCGGCCCTGGGTGCCTTGGAACTTGTCAAGACCGACAACGGCGGACGCGTCACCCTGGTGGTCACCGGCCACGAGACGGCCGGCACCGAGGCGACGGCCGGCACCGAGGCGCCGTCGGGACACCATGGTGCCCTGCAGGCCGCAGCCGGTGCCGTGGCCGGTGCCGTGGCCGGTGCCGTGCCCGGTCGTTTGCAGGTCACCGGCCCGCCCGAACTGGACGCCGCCCTTGATGCCCTGCTGGCTCCCGTGGTGCTGGTGCCCGACCTGGCGGCGGCGCAGGACGTCCTGGCCCGCCATGCGGGCTTGACGGCCGTGACAGCGCAGGGGGATGTGATCACCGCGTTTTACCTCAAGGGCGGTTCGGCCACGGCGCCGTCGTTGTTGGAGCTGGCGGCAGCCGTGGATCAGACGCAGGATCAACTGAATGACGCCACTGCCCGGGGCGAGCGGGCCAGGTTTGCGTTGGCCGGGCTGCGCTCCCAACGCCTGGAACTGGCCGACGCCGAGGCCGGCGCGCTGGCGGAACTGCATGAGTCCGACGCCCGCCTGGCAGCTGTTGCCGAACGGCTGGGCTCATTGGGTGCCACCCTTCGCTCGGCGGCGGGGGAGTCGGGACGCCATGCTGCGGCATTGGCGGCGGCCACGGAAAACCTTGCCCGGGAACAGGACGCCCTGACGGAGATTGCCGCACGGCTGGCGGTTGCCCAGGGCGCCCCGGCGGCCGGAGAACCGTCCATGGACGAGCGTGACGCCTTGGCGGCAGCTGCCACGGCGGCCCGTGCCGTGGAGCTGGAAACCAGGCTTTCGTTGCGCAGCACCGAGGATTCCCTCAACACGGTGCGGAACCGTGCGGCAGCCCTGGAACGCGCTGCCGCCACAGAGCGGCTGGCCCGTGAGCAGGCCGCCCAGCGCGCCAACAGGCGCCTGTTCCAGGCCAAAAAGGCGGCAGCTGTTGCCTTGGCCGCCAACCACATTCTGGGGTTTGTGGCACAGTCCATTGAACAGGCTGAGCACGTGCGTGATGCTGCCGAGGCGCACAGGGCCGCCCGCGAGGTGGAACTGATGTCCGTCCGGGCAGCCGTGGTGGAGGGGGAAAAGGAACTCGCCAAGCTGACCGATTCGGTCCACAAGGACGAACTGGCCCGGGCCGCCCAACGACTGCGCATTGAGGCCCTGGAGAACAAGTCGATTGAGGAACTGGGGCTCAGCGTCGACCACCTGATCAAGGAGTACGGACCGGACACCCTGGTCCCGCTTGGCCCCGGTGAGGCCACGGACAAGTGGGCCGCCCTGCGTGTCAGCGTGGATGAAGACGGTGCAGAAATCCCCCAGGGCACCCCGTTCGTC
Source organism: Specibacter sp. (assembly GCA_039932175.1). Classification (GTDB taxonomy): domain Bacteria; phylum Actinomycetota; class Actinomycetes; order Actinomycetales; family Micrococcaceae; genus Specibacter. The sequence continues at coordinate 29,141 of JBDTQM010000009.1, read as the reverse complement.
CGCGAGGAGCAGGAAAAACGGCTCAAGCGGGCCGAACGCGACCTCGCCGCCCTGGGCAAGGTCAACCCGCTGGCACTGGAAGAGTTCGCCGCCCTGGAGGAACGCCACCAATTTCTGGCGTCACAGCTGGAAGACCTGAAATCCAGCCGCAGGGACCTGATGGACATCATCAAGGAAGTGGATGCGCGGGTGGAGGAAGTGTTCACGGCCGCCTACACGGACACGGCTGTGCAATTTGAGCGGGTCTTTGGCCGGCTGTTCCCCGGCGGCGAGGGCCGGCTGATCCTGACGGATCCGGCGAACATGCTCACCACGGGCATTGAAGTTGAGGCCCGGCCCGCCGGCAAGAAGATCAAGCGGCTCTCCCTGCTCTCCGGCGGTGAGCGTTCGCTGACGGCAGTGGCCCTGCTCGTGGCCATCTTCAAGGCCAGGCCGTCGCCGTTCTATGTCATGGATGAGGTGGAGGCGGCCCTGGACGACACGAACCTTGGCCGGCTCATCACCATTTTTGAGGAGTTGCGCGAATCCAGCCAGCTCATCATCATCACGCACCAAAAACGGACCATGGATGTTGCCGACGCCCTCTATGGCGTGTCAATGAGGGGCGACGGCGTCTCAACGGTCATCAGCCAGCGCATGGACCGGAAACCTTCGAACCCCTGACCCCTTTCGTCTATGACGCATTTGTTGCATTGGAAAGCGCTTTCTTACCGAGAATTGGTGCAACGACTGCGTCACAGACGTCAGGGCAGGCGGGTGTCCTTCACCGGCAGCCAAAACACGATGCTGAGCAGGGCGATGGCAGTGGCCATGGCAAAGGCCGGGGCGTAGGAGAAGGTGTCCACCAGGATGCCGGCTGCGATGGGGCCGATGATGGCGCCCAGATCGGAGCTCATCTGGAACGTGGCCAGGACCTTGCCGCCGGAGCGTTCATTGCCAATCACGTCGGCCACGGTGGCCTGCTGGGCCGGTCCCATGAGCCCGCTGCCAAGTCCTGCCAAGGCAGAGACCACGAAGAACCAGAACTCGTTGCCCGTAAAACCAAGGACTCCCATGGCCAGGCCGTTGACTGCCAGTCCGGCCAGGATCATGGGTTTGCGGCCCCACGTGTCTGCAAGCTTTCCGGAGAAGGTCAGGGCCGCTCCTGTGCCGATGGCAAAAACAGCCAGGGAAATGCCGGCCACTTCCGGCCCGGCACCCAAGGCTGCCGTGGCAAAAAGCGGCACCAGGGCCATCCGGATGCCGAAGGCGGACCAGCCATTGGCGAACCCGGAGGTCAGCACGGCCCTGTAGGCCGGCAGTGCCAGGGCGTCGCGCAGTGGCAGCACGGCTTGCTTGCGGGCTGCTGTGCCGCGCAGGTGCGCCGGAATGGCTGCGACGGCCGGCAGTTGGGTTGCCACCAGAATCGCCACCAATACCAACGCGCCGGCATAAACCAGGAACGGCAGCTGCATGCCCAAGCCCGCCAACAAGCCGCCCACCACCGGGCCCGCAATGTTTCCCAGCAGGAACGATCCCGCGTACAAGCTGGAGACGCGGCCGCGGGCTTGCGGCGGAGCCATCCTGATCAGCAGTCCCATGGCGGCCACAGTGAACATGGTGGAGCCGATGCCGCCCAGCCCTCGGAACAAAAGTAACTGCCAATAGTTTTGGGCCAAGGCGCACGCAGCCGAGGACGCCGCAACAATCAGGATTCCCAAAATATAGGTGCGACGTTCGCCCATCCGTTCCACCAGCCAGCCGCTCACAGGGGCGAACGCCAGCCGGGTGAAGGCAAAGGCGCTGACCACCACGGCCGCCGCGGCCACGCTGACATCAAAACTTTGCGCAAACTGAGGCAACACGGGTGCCACAATGCCGAAGCCGATGGCGATCAGGAACGCGGCGGCAACCAGGACCTTGATTTCGCGGCCCAACGGGATGGCTGGAGTTTTGGCAGTGTTTTGGGTGTGGGGGCTGGGCATAGACATCAAGGAAGAGTTTGTCACAACCAGGCGGCAACTGTCGGTCCCCAACCACCGTGAGAGACTGGGGGAGTGAACGATATTCTCCCCATCATCCTGTCCATTGTTGTTGGGCTCGCCGTCATTGGTGGCCTCATTCCCGTCTTCCTCAAGGCCCGAAGGAGCAGCCAGGAGTACTCAGGTCCGCGTGACGCCAACGACCCGGCCCCGCTGGACTCCGGCGATGCCGCCGGCTCCACCGACACCCTGGTGCAGGAGCGCCCCGAAACGTTGCCTCCCGTCGAGGACGTTGAGGTTGTTGAGCCGGAAGAGCCCGCGGCACCCTCCTTGGAGACCCCGCTCCCGGTTGAGGGGCGTCTGGTGCGGCTGCGTGCGCGGCTGGTCAAGTCCAACAATGCCCTCGGCAAGGGTCTTTTGGCGCTCCTGTCCCGGGACACCATCGATGAGGATGTGTGGGAAGAGGTCGAGGAGACGCTGCTGCTGGCAGACGTTGGCACCGATTCCACCATGGAGCTCGTGGACATCCTGCGTGAGCGCGTGAAGGTTTTGGGTGCCCGCAGCCCCGAGCACGTCCAGGCCATGCTGCGCGAGGAACTGATCAAGCTGGTGGACCCCACCATGGACCGCACCTTGAACATTGACCGCCACGACGACCGCCCGGCGATTCTCATGGTGGTTGGCGTCAACGGTGTTGGCAAGACCACCACAGTGGGTAAATTGGCGCGAGTCCTGGTGGCCGAGGACAAGGATGTGCTGCTCGGTGCCGCCGACACTTTCCGTGCCGCTGCCGCTGAGCAGCTCGCCACCTGGGGCGCCCGAGTTGGTGTGCCCACCGTGAAGTCCGACGTCGACGGGGCAGACCCGGCCTCGGTCGCCTTTGAAGCCGTGAAGGTGGGCATTGAGGCGGAAGTCGACGTTGTCATGATCGACACGGCCGGCCGCCTGCAGAACAAGGTTGGCTTGATGGATGAGCTGGGCAAGGTCAAGCGGGTCATCGAGAAACAAGCGAGCGTCGATGAGGTGCTGCTGGTCTTGGATGCCACCACCGGCCAGAACGGACTCACCCAGGCCAAGGTTTTTGCCGAGGTCGTCAACATCACCGGCATCGTGCTGACCAAGCTCGACGGAACCGCCAAGGGCGGCATTGTGGTGGCCATCCAAAAGTCACTGGGCGTGCCCGTGAAGCTCGTCGGATTGGGCGAAGGAGCGGACGACCTGGCTCCATTTGACGCAGAGAGCTTCGTTGACGCCCTGCTGAGCTAAACCGCATCAACAAAAAAGCGCCCGCACTGCGGGCGCTTTTTTGTTTAAGATCTCATGACTGTCAGGTCATTGGGCGCCGGGTCCGCCGGCTCGGAAACACTGCCGAAACATTCCCGTTGCACGAAGTTAACCCCCGGCAGGGAGATGTAACCTGGTGGAAATCATTGACGAGCCGCGGTGAAACACGCGGGAACCACCATTGTAAGAGTCCAGATTGCACAGCCCCGATGGAGCGGCAGGCAGTAACTCTCGCAATGAAAGGCCAGCAGCTAATGAATACTGGCGATACAGCTTGGGTCCTTATATCCGCATCTTTGGTGCTGTTGATGACCCCAGGACTAGCGTTTTTCTACGGTGGCATGACCCGGGCCAAGGGCGTGCTGAACATGATGATGATGAGCTTTGGCGCCATTGCAGTGGTCACGGTCATTTGGGTGCTGTTTGGCTATTCGGCAACGTTCGGAACTGACGTTGGCGGCGGACTGCTGGGCAACCCCTTCGAGAAGCTCGGCCTGCAGGGCGTCCTTGATACAGGTGAAGGGATGCCCCTGGTGGGCACCATTCCGGAAATAGCCTTCGTTGGATTCCAGGCAGTGTTTGCCATCATCACTGTTGCACTGATTACAGGTGCCATTGCCGACAGGGCCAAGTTTGGGGCCTGGCTGCTCTTCGCCGCCATCTGGGTGACAGTTGTTTACTTCCCCGTGGCCCACTGGGTGTTCTCCTTCACGAAGGATGCCGACGGGAACCCCACAGGCGGTTGGATCGGCCAGGGGCTCGGTGTCATTGACTTTGCCGGCGGCACGGCAGTGCACATCAACGCCGGTGCAGCCGCTTTGGCCCTGGCACTGATCCTGGGCAAGCGCAAGGGCTTCGGCAAGGATTCCAGCCACCGCCCACACAACCTGCCCTTCGTCATGCTGGGTGCCGGACTGCTCTGGTTCGGTTGGTTTGGCTTCAACGCCGGCTCAGCCCTGGGCGCCAACGCAGTGGCCGGGTACGCATGGATCAATACACTCGCCGCTCCTGCCGCCGCCATCCTGGGCTGGCTTCTGGTGGAAAAGATCCGCGACGGCCACGCAACCTCATTGGGTGCCGCATCGGGTGCTGTTGCCGGATTGGTCGCCATCACCCCGGCCTGCTCGGCCTTGACCCCCATGTGGTCGATGGCATTGGGCCTGCTCGCAGGGGCCGTCTGCGCCCTGGCCGTGGGCTTGAAGTACCGTTTGGGCATTGACGATTCGCTCGACGTCGTCGGCGTCCACCTGGTGGGCGGCATCATCGGCACCCTCTTCATCGGCTTGGCCGCTGATCCCAACGCTCCTGCTGCCGGCCACGGACTGTTCTATGGCGGCGGATTTGAACTCCTGGGCAAGCAAGCCATTGGTGCCTTTGCCGTCATGCTCTACTCGTTCGTTCTGGCCTTCATCATCGGGTGGATCATCAACAAGACCATGGGATTCCGCATCTCCCACGAACATGAGGCAGAGGGTATTGACGTTTCGATTCACGCTGAATCCGCTTATGACCTTGGCGGACGCAGCTCTGGAAGCTTCGTGCCGATGATCGAAAAACTGCCGACGACTTCAGGGTCCAAGGAACCACGCACTGAAGAATCGAAGGTTGATGCATGAAACTCATAACAGCAATAATCCGGCCCGAACAGCTCGATGAAGTGCGCAACGCCTTGGAAAGCTATGGCGTCCAGGGACTGACAGTCAGCGGCGCGCACGGCTACGGTCGTCAGCGCGGCCACACCGAGGTTTACCGCGGGGCCGAGTACACGGTGGACCTGCACCCCAAGATCCGCATTGAGGTCCTTGCCAGTGATGACCAGGCCTACGACCTCATGGACATCATTGTTGCCAGTTCCAACACAGGAACGGCAGGGGATGGCAAGGTCTGGATGATTGAAGTGTATGAGGCGGTCCGCGTAAGAACCGGTGAACGCGGCGTCGCAGCCATCTAAGTCATTTCATTGGTCCCATGCGTCCAGGGTTCCCTGGCCGAGCTTGCAAGGTTAGGGAGGGCGCGGGGAACGACGGCGGCACCCGAGGTGAGTTATCAACTCGCCTCGGGTGCCGCCGTCGTTCGTTTCCGGCCCCCGGGGGCCGTTGCAGACATTCGATGCCGGCCCACCATGGGCGAACGACCACAACGGCCCCCGAGGGCGTGCTCGGAAGGGGCGGGGCCTTCTGGTGGCGGGGGTCAGTCGCTGCTGGTGGCCCACTGTGCCGGGCCCAGGCTACCGGCCGGATATTCCTCCATCGGAACCACCCCGGACTTCCAAGCAGCAAATGTCGGTTCCACAATGCGCCAGCATTCCTCGGCAGTGTCCCCGCGCACCGACAGCAGGGGATCCGCACTGAGAACGCCGTCCAACACTTCCCCGTACGGCAGCAGGGGATCGCTGGCCAGTGCGGCTTCCAGTTGGACGCGGTCCAGGGTGAACAGGTCGCCCGGTCCGTTGACGTCCAGGTCAAGTGTCAGCGTTTCGGGCCCAAAGCCGATGTGCAGGCGGGTGGGGGAGTCGGTGCCCTTGAAGCCCACAGGCAAATGCGGGACCGGCTTGAACGTGACCACGGCTTCCTTGCGGGCACGGCCCAGTGCCTTGCCGGAACGCAGAATGAAGGGAACATGCGCCCAGCGCCAATTGTTGACATGGACCTCCACCTCGGCCAGCGTTTCAGTGTCATTGGCGGGGTCCACACCCTCCTCGGCCAGGTAGTCAGGAACCGTGCGTTCACCGATGCGCCCGCTGGTGTAGCGGGCCCGGCGGCTGTGGAGAGCTGGTTTGCTGCTGCCGGCGGGGCCAATGGTGCTGGCCCGCAACACGGCAGCTATGTTGGAACGGACATCATTTTCGCCCAGAGTGGCTGGCGGCTCCATGGCCATGATCGCCATGATTTGCAGCAGGTGGCTTTGAATCATGTCACGGCCGGCGCCCGCGTGGTCGTAGTAGCGGGCACGGTTTTCCAGGGTCAGGGGTTCGTCAAAGACGATCTCCACTTTTTCAATGTGTTCGCCGTTCCAGGAATGCTCCAACAACCTGTTGGCAAAGCGCAGACCCATCATGTTCAGCACTGTGGATTTGCCCAGGAAGTGGTCCACCCTGTGAATGTGGTCCTCGGGCACCAGTGTGGCCAGGGTGACGTTGAGCTGCCGCGCCGATTCGGTGCTGGAGCCAAACGGCTTCTCCATGACCAGCCGGGTGCCAGGCGGCAGGTCCTTGCCGACCAAGATCTGGCACGCCTTCTGGCTGACGGCCGGCGGCAGCGCAAAATACAGCGCCACCGGCCCATCAACACCCTTGAGGAATGTGCCCAGCGCGCCCTTGGCCGTGACGTCCAGCTGCTGATAGCTGCTCTCCGACTGAACCCGCTGCAACTCCTGGATTCCGCCAGCCGTGGATGCACCGCCCGGGGCCAGGGCATCGGCAAAACTGCCCTTGAGCCGTTCCTGCCACTGCGCGGGGGACCAGTCGTCACTCCCGGCACCCACCAGGGACAAGCCGGGTGCCCGGCCCGAGGCAATGAGACGGGCCACCCCCGGCAGCAAAAGCCTGCCGGTGAGATCGCCCGAGGCGCCCAAAATAACGAGTGTCTTGACCCGCCCGCCGGCGCCAACCGCCGGGGCCGGGGACCCGGCGTCGTGCGCGGCAGTTGAGGTGGCGGGAGTGTCGGCAGTGGCTGGCGTGTTGTTTATCACCAACCCAGCATGTCACTTCGACGCGAACAATGCTGCCCAACCGCTGCTGGTGGTGGGGATTTTTCTCCGCCCACAGCGTCGGTGCCGCGAAAGAAGAACCCGCCAGGAGTGTGCAACGAAGTGGCCCGCAAGTTGGTACCCTTGATAGTTGAGTCCCTCAGGAAAGGGAACGGGACGGGAGCCCAGTGCCCCCGGCCCGCCGGTCTCATCCTGAATAATGTAATTGCCGCGCCCGTCATGCGTGGCCGGGTCAGATGGCCGGGTCGCGCGGGTGCTGGTTAATCCCTGACGAAAGAAGTACGCGGCGCGTGTTCAACTCCCTATCTGATCGGTTGACAGCAACTTTCAAGAACCTCCGTGGCAAGGGCCGGCTCAGCGAAGCCGACGTCGACGCCACAGTGCGCGAGATCCGTCGCGCCCTCCTGGATGCTGACGTTGCAGTGCCCGTGGTTCGTGAATTCACCTCCAAGGTCCGTGAAAGGGCCCTTGGCTCCGAGGTCAATGAGGCGCTGAACCCGGCGCAGCAAATTGTCAAGATTGTCAACGAAGAGCTCGTGACAATTCTTGGTGGCGAAACCCGCCGCATCAACCTGGCCAAGAACCCGCCCACCGTCATCATGCTGGCTGGTTTGCAGGGTGCCGGCAAGACCACGCTGGCCGGAAAGCTGTCCAAGTGGCTCAAGGGCCAGGGCCACAGCCCCCTCCTGGTGGCGGCGGACCTTCAGCGTCCCAACGCCGTCAAGCAGCTTCAGGTCAACGGTGAGCGCGCAGGCGTTCCCGTGTTCGCACCCCACCCTGGCGTCAACAGCGAATTTGAAAGCGCCACGGGCGATCCCGTGGCGGTGGCCCTGGCCGGTCTGGCCGAGGCCAAGTCCAAGCTGCACGACGTCGTCATTGTCGACACCGCCGGCCGCCTCGGCATTGACGCGGAATTGATGAAGCAGGCCTCGGATATCCGGGCCGCCATCAACCCCGACGAAGTGCTCTTTGTCATTGACGCCATGATTGGCCAGGACGCCGTTGCCACGGCGCAGGCGTTCAATGAAGGCGTCAACTTCACGGGCGTTGTCCTGACCAAGCTCGACGGCGACGCCCGCGGTGGTGCCGCCCTCTCGGTTGCCTCCATCACCGGCAAGCCCGTCATGTTCGCCTCGACTGGCGAGTCCTTGGACGACTTTGAACTGTTCCACCCTGACCGCATGGCCAGCCGCATCCTTGACATGGGTGATGTGCTCACGCTCATCGAGCAGGCGGAAAAGAACTGGGACAAGGGCGAAGCCGAGCGGATGGCGAAGAAATTCGCCGACCAGGAAGACTTCACCCTGGACGACTTCCTGGCCCAGATGCAGCAGATCCGCAAAATGGGCTCCATGAAGAAGATGCTCATGATGATGCCCGGCGCGGCGAACATGCGCCAACAGCTGGAGAACTTCGACGAGCGCGAGATTGACCGCGTTGAGGCGATTGTCCGCTCCATGACCCCGCATGAGCGTGTTGCCCCGAAGATCGTCAACGGCTCACGCCGGGCCCGCATCGCCAAGGGTTCCGGTGTTCACGTCTCCGAGGTCAACGGCCTGCTGGAGCGTTTTGGCCAGGCCCAGAAGATGATGAAGAAGATGGCCCAGGGCGGCGGCATTCCGGGCATGCCCGGCATGGCAGGCCCCGGCGGCTTCAACAGTGCACGCAAGGGCAGGCAGAGCCCCAAGAAGAAGGCCAAGTCGGGCAACCCGGCCAAGGCTGCCGCCGAGTTGAAGGCTGCACAGGAAAAGGCCAACGCCCCCAAGGCCCTGCCAACAGGTGCAGCCTTTGGCGCGGGAGCTGCGGACTTTGACCCGTCAAACCTGAACCTGCCCAAGGGTTTTGAGAAGTTCCTGGGCAAATAGCTCGATGTGCCCAAGGCCCCGTCCGCGTCCCATTGACGACGCCGGACGGGGCCTCTCGCATGCCACACGCCGCTCCCGCTTTCCAACGCTCCTGCTTTAGGACGCTCTCGCACCAATGGCTGGTTTTCATCGGACGCTCTCGCACAGCCTTCCGGCCCGTTTTGTCAGGGCCATCCGGTAATCTGCTTCAATGAGTGAAACCCGGATTGTGTTTGTCCACGGCATCGACGGCTTTGGTGCTGCGGCGTGGCCGGCCCAACATCTCCTTGCGGGGCGCTATGACTGTCTCTTTCTCAAGCGGACGGGATTCGACGCCATCGAGCCGCCCAAGGCAACTGACTTTGCCGCCGATGCGCAGATTGTGCTCAAAGAGCTGGGGCGCGGCGGGCATGTGGTGGCGCATTCCCAAGGTGCCATTGCGGCCATGATGGCTGCCGTGCAACGGCCCGACCTTGTCCATTCCCTGATCTTGATTGAACCCCTGCTGCCATCGCTGACGGCCGACCATCCGGCCACAGCTGCCTATTCAACCCACCTTGCGGACCTTGTTGCCCGCTCCCGGGTGCTCTCCGATGAGGAGTTTCTGGCTGAATTCAACACGCTCATGGCAGTGGTCACGGCACCCGGCACGGAGCCTCGGAGACGGGTTGCGGCCCGGGCCCGCCTGCAGGCGCCGGCCACCGATGCGCCGCTGCACATCATTCCCGGCGTGCCCACCACTGTCATCACGGGTGGCTGGGAGCCCTTGTATGAAGAAGTGGCCGAATACCTGGGCGCCACCGGGGCCCACCACATTGTGCACCGCAGCGGGCACAGGCCCCAGGACACTTCCGACGGCGCTGCGTTGATTGAGCGGCTCATTGAAGCGGCAGTGGCCTCCCGGCAGGGCTGGCAAAGGGCCTGACGCCAATGTCGGCGCCACCAGTTAGTCTTCACATATGTTTGAAATACGTCCGGCATCCTTGAGCGAGTTTGCGCTCCTGCCATCCATTGAGGCGGAGGCCGACACCGCCTTTGAAATGCTTGACCCGCCCATCGCCACTGCCGACTTTCCCCCGCCCGGCACTGCGGTTGATTTCGCCGCAGCGTTCCATATCATGGTTGCCGGCAGGCCCCCCGCCGGATTTGTCAGGTTGGAAATCCTGGACGGACTGGCGCACCTGGAGCAGTTGGCTGTTTCGCCCGAGTATGGCCGCCAAGGGATAGGGCGGTCCCTGGTTGCGGCAGCCAAGGCGTGGGCCCATGAGGCCGGGTTCGCTGCCATGACCCTGTGCACTTTTGCCGATGTCCCCTTCAACGGGCCCTTCTACGCCAGCTGCGGCTTCACCGAAATTCCGCCGGATTGCTGGACCCCCGGTCTTGCTGCGCTGCGGGACCACGAGTCACAGCTGGGCCTGGATGCCCTGGGCCGGCGTATTGTCATGAAAACCTCCCTGACCATTCAGGAATAACTTGAAGCTTCAAGTAGTTTGCTGTCATATGAGTACAACAATTCTTGGAGACACCATGACTGCGCCCAAAGACCTGCTTCCCGCCGATCTCACGATGGGCACCGTGATGCTCAAGGTGGGGGACATGACACTGATGAGCAACTACTACCAAAAGGCGCTGGGCCTTGACATTGTGGCCGAAGCTGACGGCGGCCAATATTTGGGCCGCGGCAGCACTCCCCTGGTGCACCTCCAGCCGGCTGCCGGACTGCACCTTCCCGGCCGCGGGGAGGCGGGCCTGTTCCACACGGCACTGCTGTTCAATGACCAGGCCTCCCTTGCCGCAACCGTTGCCACCGCCGCGCAGTTCAGCCCCCAGGCATTTGCCGGCAGTGCCGACCACTTGGTGTCCGAGGCCTTTTACTTTACCGACCCTGAAGGCAACGGCATTGAGCTGTACTGGGACAAGCCCCGCAAGGACTGGAGCTGGAACGGCAGCTCGGTGGTCATGGACACGCTGCCCCTGCCGCCGCAGCACTACCTGGAGCAGCACCTGACGGAGGAATCCGTGGCGGGTCAGCGCCAGTCCGAGGCAGACATTGGCCATGTCCATCTGCAGGTGGGTGACGTGCAAACGGCAGAGAAATTCTATGTGGACGCACTGGGTTTTGAAAAGACAGCCGGCTGGCATGGCCAAGCCTTGTTCGTGTCCGCCGGCGGCTACCACCACCACATGGCCATGAATGTCTGGAACAGCCGCGGGGCCGGCCCGCGCAAGGACACGCTGGGCCTGGGCGAGGTGCTGATCAAGTTGCCCCCCGCGGACGACGTCGGTGCCCTCCGCGAGCGTTTGGCCCACCACGGCATTGCTGTGGCCAGTACCGGTGCCGAGATCCTCTTTGCCGATCCGTGGATGAACCGGATTCGCGTTAGTGTTGACTCCGGAGTGTCCGCGCAGTAGCTGCGCACGGCTCCCCGGCCCCCCCCAAGGGCCGGAATCCCAACTTGAAAGGCTTATGCGTGGCCAATTACTCAGAGTTCTTCATCGCCGACCACCACCAGGCAGTGGCCCGCGCCAAAGCCCGGATGGCAGGCAAGTCGCCGACTGTAGACGTCCCCGTGTTGCCGACCCCCGGTCTGAGCGACTTTGAGATTGAAGTGCTGGGTGAGTTTGCCGTCAAGGCAGTCCATGCCACCGGGGTAGCCGCCGAGTTGAGCCTGGTGGACATTGAACTGGACACCCTGTTCGCCGTTCCTGATGCCCTGCTGGAAGTCTTTGCCGAACTGAATGCGCCCCAAGACCCTGAAGACGTTGTTGAGCTGGCAGCCCAGTGGGCGGCGGCCGAGGAGATGGAATCCACCCCCGAGGTCACCGAGCCGTTGCTGCAGGCCCTTGCGGCCATGGCGGCGGCAGCTGTGGCCGCCGCCGAGGAAAACGCCAAGATGGGCTTGTTCTTCTACTCCGCGGAGTAGAAGAACAAGCCCAGCCGCGAGTGCTGACCTGGGTTGCGAGATGCACGGTTGCCCGGGCATTTTTGTGGCCAAGATCAGCACTCACGGCACCATGATGGACAACACGTGGCGTGAAATGCGTAACGGGTGGCACGGGCAGGAAATTTTCTGGCATAATGGACAGGTACTCGATCCGCGCGGCCCCTCTCTCCGCGTGATGGTCCTGTCCTTAGAAATCCGCCGATCGGCCCGCCCCACGGGAGCGTGAAACGGAGTTCGACCCTTTTTCGAACCAGGAGTAACCACAAAAGTGGCTGTAAAGATTCGCCTTAAGCGCTTTGGTAAAATGCGCGCCCCGTACTACCGCATCGTTGTTATGGACTCACACTCAAAGCGTGACGGCCGTGCCATCGAAGAGATCGGCAAGTACCACCCGACCGAGCACCCCTCCTTCATCGAGGTCGACACCGACCGCGCCCAGTACTGGCTCTCCGTCGGCGCTCAGCCGTCCGAGCCTGTTGCCAAGATCCTGAAGATCACCGGTGACTGGCAGAAGTTCAAGGGCCTCAAGGGCGCCGAAGGCACCTTGAAGATGAAAGCTCCCAAGGCAGCTTTCGTTGCACCCGAAGCCAAGAGCGTAGTTATCAAGGAAGCCATCACCAAGAAGGCCAAGAAGGCCGACGCTGATGAGGCACCTGAGAGCACCGAGGCTGAGTAGCTTGTTGGCTGAAGCGCTGGAGCACCTTGTCCGCGGGATTGTTGACTCTCCCGAGGACGTCAAGGTGAGCGTCAAGACCAACCGCCGCGGGGAATCCCTCGAAGTGCGTGTTCATCAAGACGATCTGGGCCGGGTAATTGGCCGACAGGGCCGCACCGCCCGTGCATTGCGCACAGTGGTGGCTGCCCTGGCCAACGGCGAACCGGTTCGTGTTGACGTTGTCGACACCGACCGCCGCCGCTAACCTGCGTCACAGAGCTTGGCACAGCCGCAAGGCCGGGCCGAGTTTTCAGCAGTAAAGCCAAATGTTTGGCCCCGGCACCATAATGGTGTCGGGGCCAAATTTTTTTCCCTCTAAACCAAGTACTAGGAGTACCCATGCAGGTTCAGGTTGCCAGGATTGGCAAACCCCACGGCATTCGCGGCGAAGTGACAGCCCTTGTCCTCACCGACGCCCCCGATTCACGATTCGCCGTCGGCACTGAATTTGTCGTCGAGCCGGCAAAGCTCGGCACGTTGACCGTCAGGAGCTCGCGCTGGAACAAGGACATCCTCCTGCTCGGCTTCGAAGGCACCAACACCCGCAATGATGCGGAACTGCTGCGCGGCGCGACACTGTTCTTTGAATCCGATGATGACGAGGACGACGATGCCTGGTACGAACACGAGTTGCTGAACCTTGAAGTCCGGGTCGGCACGCAGAAGGTGGGCAAGGTGACAGGCCTGCGCACCCAGGCGGTCCAGGACCTGCTCATTGTTGAAGACAACGACGGCGATGAAGTGTATGTCCCCTTCGTCGATGAGATTGTCCCCGAAGTCAACATTGAGGAAGGCTACGTGCTGCTGACCCCGCCGGCGGGGCTCTTCGCCGTGAACAAGGAAGCCACCGATAATGACGAGGCAGGCACGGCTGCCGGCTCGGAAGGAACGCCCGAATAATGCGGTTTGATGTTGTCAGTATTTTCCCGGAGTACCTGGCGCCCCTGGACCTGAGCCTGATTGGCAAGGCCCGCACCGAAGGGTTGCTGGAACTGGCCGTGCATGACCTGCGGGCCTACACGAAGGATAGGCACAGGACAGTGGATGACACCCCCTACGGTGGTGGCGCCGGCATGGTCATGAAGCCCGAACCGTGGGCGCAGGCGCTGAGCGACATTGCCGTGGAGTCACCCGTGGCGGACGGCACCAAGCCCACACTCATTGTGCCGTCCCCGGCCGGGGAGGTGTTCAACCAGCAGCTTGCCTACGAGCTCGCAGAGGAGGAACACTTGGTTTTTGCCTGCGGGCGCTATGAAGGCATAGATGAGCGTGTGCTGGAATGGGCTGCGGACCAGTACACCGTGCGCCCCGTCAGCCTGGGCGACTACGTTCTCAACGGCGGGGAAGTTGCCGTGCTGGCCATGGTTGAAGCCATTGGCCGCCTCATCCCCGGCGTGGTGGGCAATCCGGAATCCCTGATCGAGGAGTCACATTCCGACGGCCTGTTGGAATACCCCGTCTACACGAAACCCTCCAGCTGGCGCGAACGTGAGGTGCCCGAGGTGCTGCTCAGCGGCAACCACGGCAAGATCGCCAAGTTCCGCAAGGAGCTTCAGCTGCGCCGCACGGCCGAACGCCGACCGGACCTGATTGACGCCCTTGACGTCTCCAACGTCAGCAAAGCGGAAAAGAACGTGCTGTGGGAACTGGGTTACGCCGTCGTCGACGGCAGGGCAGTGCGCCGCGGCGAGGCTTAGAATATTTCGATTCGCGGACTCCTTGCCGGCAATGCGATTAGCCTGGCGGCAAGGAGTATGGCAAAATAAGTAGATGTGCCTACTGGGCGCGTTCCTGCCACAGGGGGAGCGTTAGTCAACAGAGCAGCACACCGGTGATCCATTCTAGGAAACCGGTCTAAAAACTTTCGATTACCGTGACTGGCCACCGTGCCGTCCACGGAAATCGTGACACAAAGCAAGTGACCTGTGGCGTTTGCCTGGAGTGAGAAAAATGCATCTTCTCGATTCCGTTGACGCAGCCAGCCTGCGCAGCGACATCCCCGCCTTCCGTGCCGGCGACACCCTCAACGTTCACGTGAACATCATTGAAGGTTCACGCTCACGTGTCCAGGTATTCAAGGGCTTCGTCCTTGGCCGCCAGGGCGACGGCGTTCGCGAAACCTTCACGGTTCGCAAGGTTTCCTTCGGTGTCGGTGTTGAGCGTACCTTCCCGGTACACTCCCCGGTTCTGGACAAAATTGAAGTTGTCACCAAGGGTGACGTGCGCCGCGCCAAGCTGTACTACATGCGCAACCTGCGCGGCAAGGCTGCAAAGATCAAGGAAAAGCGCGACAACCTTCCCACCAAGTAACACAAGGGAAAAGCACTTTGACTCAAGCGAAACGCCAGTCCAGGAAACTGGGCTGGCGTTTTGTTGTGCTGGCTGTTGTCGTCATCTTTTTGTTCCTGGCAGTGGTGCGGAACGCCTGGATGGATGTTTATTTCATCCCTTCGGAATCCATGGACCCGACAATGCTGACCGGTGATCGCGTGCTGGTGTCCAGGCTGGCGTTCGCCAACAGGCCCATAGAACGTGGCGACGTGGTGGTCTTCGACGGCAGGGGCTCCTTTGTGCCGCTGAAATCCGGGCACGGTCCCGTGCTGGACGGTGCCATTGGCGCCGGACAGTGGATGGGTCTGGTGCCCAACAACAACGTGTACGTGAAACGCGTGCTCGGAGTTGCCGGGGACACGGTGAAATGCTGTTCGGCGGGCGGCCTGCTGGAAATCAATGGTGTCCCCGTGACCGAGAGCTACCTGCATCCGGGGGATGCGCCCAGCGACGTCAAGTTCGAGGTCACTGTTCCGCCGGGCAAGTTGTGGCTTATGGGGGACCATCGAAGTGTTTCCCTGGACTCACGGTCATTGTTGGGGGCTCCCGGCGGCGGCTTGATTTCCACCGAACGGGTCATTGGTTCACCGATCGCCACAGTATGGCCGCTGGGCCGGATGCACGTTCTGAACCGCGACGGTGCCGTCCTGCCCTAGTGCTGCTTCAGCATGCGCCAAGCCATGGCGTGTACGATCATTTTTGACCTGACTCTGCTAAGGAAATAAACGTTGATGCAACCCAGTGATTCGGAGGAAACCGGTGGCGCACAATCCCATGACGGAGCCTCCCCGGAGCCTGCTGACGAGCAGGTTCGCCAAAACCTGCGGGCCCGTCACTTGAAGCCGGAGACGCCGGGCGCGGACGACGACGACACCCTGGGCGGGCGCGTTGGCCGTCAGGCCTGGGCGTGGGGCAAGGAACTGCTCACCATTGTTGTCATCGCCGTGGTGCTCTCCTTCCTGATCAAGACGTTCTTGTTCCGCGCGTTCTTCATCCCCTCGGGTTCCATGGAGAACACGCTGCAGATCCAGGACAGGATCTTTGTGAACCTGTTGGTTCCGCAACCCTTTGCGCTTAAGCGCGGCGACATTGTTGTTTTCAAGGACACCCAGGGGTGGCTGAAGGAAACACCCGCCGACGACAGCCCCGTTGGCTGGATCGGCGAGGTTGCCACCTTCATTGGCTTGGCACCGGACAACTCCCAGCAGCACCTGGTCAAGCGCGTCATTGGCCTGCCCGGTGACAGGGTTGTTTGTTGCGAAGCCAACGGGAAATTGACCATCAACGGCCAGGCCATCACCGAGCCCTACCTCTATCCCGGCGCTGCGCCGTCGGACACCCCCTTCGAGGTGACCGTCCCCGAGGGGAAGCTGTGGGTCATGGGCGACCACAGGAACAACTCGCAGGACTCCCGTTTCCACCAAAGCTTTGACGGCACTGGGTTTGTGCCGATCGGCGACGTTGAGGGCAGGGCCGTTGTCATTGCCTGGCCGCTGTCGCGATGGGACATCCTGGGCAACTACCCCGATGTGTTCAACGACGTTCCGGAGCCAAAGAGTGCCAGCGTGGCAGCACACCATTTGACGGCGGGGCAGTAATGGCGGCCGCAGCGCCCACCCTCGAGTGGGAACGCCAGCTCGCGGCCCAGGGCTACAGCGTGGTTGCCGGTTGCGATGAGGTGGGCCGCGGCTCGCTCGCCGGGCCTGTCAGCGTAGGTGTGGTGATCATCAATGCCGGCACGGCCGTTGAGCTTCCCGGCGTCAAGGACAGCAAGCTGCTGCGCCCGGCCGTGCGTGAGGCTCTGGTCCCGGCCATTCTTGACTGGGCTGCAGCCAGTGCCGTGGGGCATGCCAGTGCCCGGGAGATCGATTCGATTGGCTTGGTGGGCGCCCTGCGGCTGGCAGGGACCCGCGCCATGCTTGCGGCCGCCGACACACTGCGCCCCGACTTTGTGATCCTGGACGGCAACCAGGACTGGCTCTCCGAACCTGCCCAGGGCGGCCTTGACCTGTTCACGGCCACGGCCGCACCGCAGGCCCAGCCCTGGCGCACCGAGACACGCATCAAGGCGGACATGACCTGCTTGTCGGTTGCCGCTGCGAGCGTGTTGGCAAAAGTTGAGCGCGACGGCATCATGAAAGAGCTCGCCCAACAGTTTCCAAGCTTCGGCTGGGAGGCCAACATGGGCTATGGCACGGTGTCCCACCGTGCAGCCATTGCCGAGCAGGGCCCCACCGATTACCACAGGAAGACCTGGCGCCTCGTATAGTCCCGGCGTATAGTCCCGGCGGGGCGGGTGGCCCCGTTGGGTAAGTGAACCTCTAGTGATGGATGATGGAAGCATGAGTGCTGAGGATCTGGAAAACTACGAAACCGACATGGAGCTGCAGCTTTACCGCGAATACCGTGACGTGGTGAACCTGTTCAGCTACGTGGTGGAAACTGAACGACGCTTTTACCTGGCAAATCATGTTGATTTGCAGGCCCGCTCAGCCGACGGTGAGGTCTACTTTGACCTGACCCTGCAGGACGCCTGGGTGTGGGATGTGTACAGGACAGCGCGTTTTGTGAAAAACGTGCGCGTGATCACCTTCAAGGACGTCAATGTTGAAGAGCTGATCAAGTCCGATGACTTGCAGATTCCCAAGAGCGGCGAGTTGGGCCCGCTGGGCTAGCCACCCATATTTTGTCCAAGGGACGACGCCGGAAGGTAACTTCCGGCGCCGTCCCTTGTTGTGTGCCGGGCACTTTTCGCAGCTGTTGTTCCTCCACATGGCGGGCTGGCCGGCAGGTTGTCCACAATTGCCGGTTTGGGGCTGTTGCCGGTTGCCATCCTCAGCAACGCTGTCAGTGGAGGCAGTCATGAGGGCAAAAGATGTGTTGGGTCAAACCGGTGAACGGATGGCCGCAGATTATTTGGAGGACCGGGGCATTCGCGTTATCGACAGCAATTGGCGCTGTCCGCGCGGGGAGATTGACCTGGTTGCGCTGGACGGCGAGGAACTTGTCATCGTCGAGGTCAAGACCCGCCGCTCGCGCCGCTACGGTGATCCCCTGGAATCCCTGACCCGGGCAAAAGTCCTGCGCCTGCGTACCCTGGCCGTGCTGTGGGCCCGTGAACACCAGCATGTCCTCGGGGCGGTGCGGATAGATGCCGTGGGCATCGTCCTGGACAATTCCGCGTCCCCCAGCATCGACCATCTCAAGGGTGTGGCGTGATGGGCATGGGGCGGGCGCTGGCCGTGGCCCTGGTGGGCTTGAACGGGCACGTCATTGAGGTTGAGGCGGACATTGGCCAGACCCTGCCCAACTTTGTCCTGCTCGGATTGCCCGACGCATCACTGTCGGAGGCCCGTGAGCGTATTCGTTCGGCGGCGCAAAACTCCGGCATCCCGCTGAGCCGGCGCAAGATCACTGTCAATTTGGTGCCGGCATCGCTGCCCAAAAAGGGCTCCGGTTTTGATTTGGCCATTGTCATGGCCGCGCTTGACGCTGCAGGTGACCTCCGGGGCACAGGCGGCACAGTCTTCATCTCAGAACTGGGGCTAGATGGCCGCCTGCGTCCCGTCCGTGGAGTGCTGCCAGCCGTTCTTGCGGCACTGTCCGCCGGGTACACCCGGTTTGTGGTGTCGGCGGACAACTTGTCCGAGGCCCGCCTGGTGACGGGGGCCCAAGTGCGCGGATACAGCTGTTTGGCGCAAGTGGCGCTGGACTTTGACGCCGACCCCAAGGACCTGGTCATGGTGGCCGGGGCCGGGCTGCACCCGCCCGGGGGCGCCGTGCCCGAGGACCCTGCCGGGTCCGGGCAGGCAAGTGCAGACCTGGCCGACGTTGCGGGCCAGCCTGTGGCCAGGCTCGCCCTGGAGATTGCTGCCGCCGGCGGGCACCACTTGATGATGGTTGGCCCGCCGGGGTCGGGAAAAACCATGCTGGCTGAGCGGCTGCCGGGGCTGCTGCCTGATCTCAGCGACTCAGAAGCCATGGAGGTGACAGCCATTCATTCCCTGGAGCACAGGCGTTCCGCACTGGCCCAGCTGCTCCGCCGCCCGCCGTATGAGCGCCCGCACCATTCAGCCTCCACGGCAGCGATCATTGGCGGCGGCAGCGGCGTCCCGCGGCCGGGGGCCGCATCACGCGCCCATCGGGGCGTGCTCTTTTTGGACGAGGCCCCCGAGTTTGACAAGAGGGTGTTGGACGCCCTGCGCCAGCCCTTGGAGAGCGGGGAGCTGGTGCTGCACCGCGCAGCCGGCACGGCAGCCTATCCGGCCCGCTTTCAGCTCGTCATGGCCGCGAACCCGTGCCCGTGCGGGAAGGCCACGGGGAAGGGGATCAACTGCGAATGCACCCCAATGGCACGCAGGCGCTATTTTGGCCGGCTCTCGGGCCCCTTGCTGGACCGCGTGGACATTCAACTGCACATCAACAAGGTCCAGCTGGGGCAGCTGACCGATGCCGGGGCGCGCGAAACAACTGCCCAAGTGGCGCAAAGGGTGCAGTTGGCCAGAAACGCGGCCGGCGAGCGTCTCAAACCGTGGGGACTGAACCACAATGCGGATCTCACCGGAACAGTTTTGCGCGGCCCGCTGCGGCTGGGCGGCCATGACACGGCGTTGCTGGACAAGGCCATGGCCACGGGTGTGCTGAGCCTGCGCGGCTATGACCGTGTACTCAGATTGGCCTGGACGGTGGCCGATCTGCAGGGACGGGAGCGCCCGGGCAGTGAAGAGGTTGGCCTGGCATTGACACTGCGGCAGCGGGGGGAAGGGCTGTGAGCGGGCATGCCGAGGGGCGGAATCCGGCCGGCAGGGGGCTGCGTGTTGCGCGGGCTGCCTTGACACGGCTGATGGAGCCCTCGGATCTGCCTGGATTGGCTTTGATTCGTGCCTTGGGGCCGGAGGAAGCGCTGGCCTTCATCGCCGGCAAGGACACCTCCAATCCGCGGGTGGAACGCCAAGTCACTGAGCTGCTCAGCGAGGCCGGCACCCAGCAGTGGACCGGGCTGACCGAGGCCCTGGGGCGGTGGCGGCCACGGCTGGCTGATGTTGCGCCCGAGCGGGATCTTGCCACCGTTGCCAGGCTGGGAGGAGGGCTCCTGGTGCCGGAGGACGAATCATGGCCACGGGCCGTTGACGATTTGGAGCTGGCGGCACCCATTGCGCTCTGGTGCAGGGGCAGCATGGTCCACATTCCGGAGCAGCGGCGGTGCATAGCCGTCGTGGGGTCCCGTGACAACACCGGCTACGGGGCCAATGTGAGCGTGGAAATTGCCGGTTCGCTGGTCCAGCGCGGCTACACGGTCATTAGCGGGGGAGCATACGGGATAGACGCCCATGCCCACCGAGGTGCGCTCGGAGCCGCCATGGCCACGGCAGGATCGGTGGGCGGCCGCGGGCAGGCGCCCGCCGGTGCTGATGCGGGCGGGCCGCCCACCCTTGCTGTCATGGCCGGGGGAGTGGACAGGTTTTATCCAACTGGCAATGAGGACCTGCTGCGCAGCATCGCCGGCCGCGGGCTCATCGTGGCCGAGGTGCCGCCCGGCACCAACCCCACCCGGTACAGATTCCTGCAGCGAAACCGACTCATTGCCGCGCTGTGCTGCGTAACGGTTGTGGTGGAGGCACGGTGGCGTTCGGGGGCGCTCAACACTGCGCATCACGCCGAAACGCTCAGCCGTCCGGTGGGAGCCGTGCCCGGCTCCGTGTACTCGGCCAATTCCGCCGGCTGCCACAGACTGTTGCGCGAGGGCTCGGCGGTGTGCGTCACCGATGCCGGCGACATTGCCGAACTGGCCGGGGCAATGGGTGAGAACCTGGCGGCCGAACCCCAAGCCCAGGCAGCCTTGTATGACGGACTGGGAACCTCGGATCTGCTGCTCATGGATGCACTACCCCTGCGGACCGCCACCTCAGTGGAGAAATTGTGCGTGGTGGCCGGCTTGAGTGTGGCAACTGTCCTAGCCGGGTTGGGGAGATTGGAGGCCATGGGGCTGGCGGAGGGCGTCTCTGGCGGGTGGAAGCGCAGGGCCCGGTAGCTTCCCCCGGCACAGGACGGGTGCGGCAGGCGTGTCTGGTGTCCGAAAAGCTGTGGGTAACGTTGCGGCGGCAGACAATCGGCCCGTTGTCGTGGCAGGATGGCCTCTATGAGTCAGGTTTCCGATCAGCAACTACCGGACAGGCGCCGGGACAACAAGCGTCGCAACGTCTGGGTGATCGTCCTTGCCGTGTTCCTTGCGGGGCTGCTTGTGTCTGCGGTGTTTGTTGGCAACCTGGTCCACAGCTTTGACACAAAGACTCAAAAAATCCCCCAGGCGTTCCCCAGCGAACAGCTGCGGCCAACCCAGTCGCCGTCGTCGCCGGCACCGACCGTATCGACGGCCATGAACCTGCTGCTGCTGGGAAGTGACAGTCGTGGCGATTCCGTGGATCTGGCCGAATCGGGCATTGCCTCGAACCAGCGCTCCGACACCATCATGTGGGCCCACATTCCGGCGGATCGCAAGAACATTTTCCTGATGTCGATCATGCGCGACACCTGGGTGGAGATCCCCGGGTACGGGGAAGCGAAAATAAACGCCGCCATGGCCTTCGGCGGCGTTCCACTGGTGGTTCAAACACTGGAAGGGTTGTTCAACGACCGGATAGACCACGTGGTCATTGTTGACTTTGAAGGTTTCAAGGCCATGACCGACGCCCTCGGCGGCGTGGAGCTTGACGTGCCCCTGCCCTTTACTTCCAATCACGGAAACTACACCTTTGCTCCCGGCCCGCAGACGCTCAACGGCGACCAGGCACTGGGGTTTGTCCGGGAACGGTACGCGTTCGCCGACGGCGACTATCAGCGGGTGAGAGACCAGCAAATATTTCTCAAGTCCGTCCTCAGCAAAGTCCTCGATCCGGCAACGTTGACCAATCCGCTCAAGGTCACGGACTTGGTCAACGACGTCTCACCTTACGTGAGCGTCGATTCGGGTGTGAACTTGGCAATGCTGGCCTCCCTCGGGTTCAGCCTGCGCAGTGTTCGCAACTCGGACGTCATTTCCTTCACCCTGCCCACCCTGGGCACTGGCACCAGCGACGACGGCCAATCAATAGTGATCAGGGACGATGCCGCCATCAAGGCCATTGGCCGGGCGCTCACCGGTGACTCCATGGGGCAGTACCTCAGAACCACCGGATTGGGTTAACAGCACCGCCGGCACAGGCCGTGGCTGTCGGTGAAATTGCTGCCTTGCGGCGGGGGAGCTTGCCCCGGCGGCCCCAACGGCGCACAGTGGGGTTGTGGATCTTGTCGAACGCTCAGCACTGCCCCCGGCCCTGGCAATGGCTGCCGATGCCTTCGAGCGTTATTTGCGGATGGAGCGGGGCCGCTCCGAGCACACCATTCGGGCATATCGCGGTGACGTGGATGCGCTGCTTATCCATGCGGTCACGGAAGGATATTCAACGTTGGCCGAGTTGGACTTGGGCTCGTTGCGCCGCTGGCTGGGCGAACAGAACTCTGCCGGGTTGGCGCGCTCCACCCTCGCCCGCCGGGCAGCCACGGTACGCAGCTTCACCGCGTGGGCCTTGCGGGAGGAAATCATTGCCGTGGATCCGGCGCTGCGGCTCAAAGCCCCCCAACGGGAGAAGTCGCTGCCCGCGGTGTTGCAGCAACAGCAGCTGAGCCGGCTTTTGGAGGGCATGGCCGCAGCCGCGCAGACCGGTGACCCCGTGGCAGTCAGGGACCTGGCCATGGTTGAAGTTCTCTACGGCACAGGCATCCGTGTCGGTGAACTCACCGGCTTGGACCTGGAGGATGTGAACCGTGAGCGGCGAACGCTCAGCGTCGTGGGCAAGGGCAACAAGGAGCGCGTTGTTCCCTATGGTGTGCCCGCAGATGCGGCACTGGGACGCTGGCTCAATGCTGCGCGGGGCTCCCTGTACAAGCCTCACAGCGGCTCGGCGCTATTCCTGGGCAGGCGCGGCGGCCGTATCGATCAGCGAAGTGTTCGCACAGTGGTGGACCGGGTGCTTTCCTCCTTGGAGGACACCTCCGCCACCGGGCCCCATACTTTGCGCCACTCGGCAGCCACCCACCTGCTCGACGGCGGGGCGGACCTGCGCACAGTGCAGGAGATTCTGGGCCACAGTTCCCTTGCCACCACACAGCTGTACACCCACGTCTCAGTGGAGCGGCTGAGGGACAGTTACCGGACGGCCCACCCGAGGGCCTAGAGGCCGGCTTTGCCCAATAATTACCGTGCAAAGTGGCGGCGGTGGCGTAATGTGCCCAGCTACGGCACAATGATAGGAAGCTAACACCAAACAACCAAAGGCGGGCCTCAAGCCCGGACAGACAGGAGCAGTTCACACAAAATTTCGCGCATCAAACAAGTTTCATCCGGAGAAGGTCGTTGGGGAAGACGCACCTACTGCAATGGAGGATGGAATGAAGGTAGAAACCACGCGCGGTGTCTTGTTTGTGCACTCAGCCCCGGCTGTCATGTGCCCACATATTGAGTCATCCATTGCCGGGGTGATGGATCAGCGCACGGACTTGCAGTGGACTGCACAGCCCGCTGCGCCCAATGTTTTGCGCACGGAACTCGTGTGGCGCGGCCCTGCGGGCACGGGCGCCAAGCTCGCCTCGGCACTGCGGGGGTGGGCCAACGTGCGGTATGAGGTCACGGAGGACCCCAGCGCCGGGGTTGACGGCTCCCGCTGGTCGCACACCCCGGAATTGGGTATCTTCCATGCCGTCACCGACGTCCACGGGAACATCATGGTCTCCGAAGACCGGATCCGCTACGCCTATGAGATCGGCAAGGGCGACCCCTCAGTGGTCTACCAGGAGCTCTCGCTGGCACTGGGTGAAGCGTGGGACGAGGAACTGGAACCGTTCCGGCACGCAGCAGCAGGAGCCCCCGTGCGCTGGCTCCACCACGTAGGCTGACCCGGTTTAAACAGCTGACCCGCAGTAGTGGTCGAAAACGCGGCAATAAAGCGTTTTTTCAACCACTACTGCGGGTCGGTTGGTCTTGGGCCCTTAGCTGGGCAGCTCCACCTTGGGGCCGGTGCTGCGGATGGCCACAACAGCGTTGTGGCCGCCGAAGCCGAAGGAGTTGTTCAGGGCCATGATCTCGCCCTCGGGCAGCGGACGCGGGGTGCCCGTGATGACATCCAGCGGGATTTCCGGGTCCTGGTTTTCCAGGTTGATGGTCACCGGGGCCAGTCGGTGGTAAACGGCCAGCACTGTAAGCACCGACTCCACGGCGCCGGAGGCACCCAGCAGGTGGCCGGTCTGGGACTTGGTGGCGGAAACGCACACGTTGTTCACGTGATCGCCCAAGGCAGCCTTCAGGGCTGTGTACTCGGGCTTGTCGCCGACAGGGGTGGAGGTTGCGTGCGCATTGACGTGGACAACGTCCTCGGGCAGGGCGCGGGCATCAAACAACGCAGCCTTCAGTGCGCGGGTGGCGCCCAGGCCCTGCGGGTCCGGGGCCGTGATGTGGTAGGCGTCGGCGGTGACAGAGGTGCCGGCCAGTTCGCCGTAGATGCGCGCGCCACGGGCAATGGCGTGCTCTTCTGCTTCAAGAACCAGTGCACCGGCGCCTTCACCCATGACAAAACCGTCACGGTTGAGGTCGTACGGGCGTGATGCCGTCTCCGGAGAGTCATTGCGCTTGGAGAGCGCCTGCATGGCGGAAAAGGAGGCCATGGGCAGCGGGTGGATGGCGGCTTCCGCGCCACCGGCAACCACCACGTCGGCCTTGCCCGAACGGATCAGCTCAAGCCCAATGTGCAGGGCCTCGGTTCCGGAAGCGCACGCTGAAACGGGTGTGTGGGCGCCGGCGCGGGCGCCGAGGTCCAGGCTGACGGCCGCGGCGGGACCGTTGGGCATCAGCATGGGAACAGTCATGGGCAGGACGCGGCGGGGACCCTTTTCGCGCAGGGTGTCCCAGGCGTCCAGAAGGGTCCACACGCCACCAATGCCCGTGGCAAAGGCGACGGCGAGACGGTCGTGGTCGATCTCCTCAAGGCCGGAATCCTTCCATGCCTCACGGGCCGCCACAACGGCGAATTGAGTTGAGGGGTCCATGCGCTTGGCTTCAACACGGCTCAGGACATCCGTGGCAGGAGTTGTCACACGGGCGGCGAAGTGAACGGGAAGATCGTACTTTTCCACCCAGTCGTCAGTAAGCGTGTGGGCGCCGGAGACGCCCTTGAGGGCGTTCTTCCACATGGTCGGGACGTCGCCGCCAATAGGCGTCGTGGCGCCTAGTCCGGTGATGACTACTTTGCGGGCCATGGTTCAACTCTCTACAAAATTTATGGGGCAGGGCGAATCAATGATTTTGTGGTTGGCCGGCGTCCTGCATTCCGGCCAACCACCATGCCCCGTGCCGCTTGCGCAACAAAGGGCCAACGCTTTGCTGCTAGGCCTGTGCGCCTGCGATGAAGCTGACAGCGTCGCCAACGGTCTTGAGGTTCTTGACTTCCTCGTCCGGGATCTTGACGTCGAACTTCTCTTCAGCGTTGACAACAATGGTCATCATCGAGATGGAATCGATGTCCAGGTCATCGGTGAAGGACTTGTCCAGCTCTACAGCCTCGGGGGCCAGGCCTGTCTCTTCGTTGACGATTTCAGCCAAACCGGCCAAGATTTCTTCGTTGCTAGCCATTGATGGCTCCTTTTCTTGTTTTGCTGTGATCAAGGAAATGATCTTTTCAGGCGTGATGATCGCCCCACGGATGTGGGGAGATACGTTTGTTAGGGAAGACGCACCACTTGGGCGCCAAACACCAGTCCGGCACCAAAGCCGATCTGAAGCGAAAGTTTACCGGAGAGCTCCGGGTTCTCTGCCAGCAGGCGGTGTGTTGCCAAAGGAATTGAGGCAGCCGAAGTGTTGCCGGCATCGGCAATGTCGCGGCCAATGATGACGTGCTCAGGCAGTTTCAGCTGCTTGGCCAGTTCGTCGATGATGCGCATGTTGGCCTGGTGCGGCACAAAGGCACCCAAATCTGCGGCCGTGATGCCGGCGGATTCAAGGGCAGCCTTGGCAACCTTGGCCATTTCCCACACGGCCCAGCGGAACACTGTTTGGCCGTCCTGGCGCAGGGTGGGCCACAAGCTGGCGTGGGCCTCATCGGCGGCAGCCAAGTCAACGCCGTCGCCCTTCATGGCCTGCTCGCTGAAGTCGCGGATGTCCAGCTGGGAATGGGTCATGCCAATCGTGTCCCACTTGCCGCCGTCGGATCCCCACACCGTGGGGCTGATGCCGGGCTCGTCGGAGGGGCCAATGACAACAGCGCCGGCGCCGTCGCCCAACAGGAAGGAAATGGTGCGCTCGTGGTTGTCGATGACGTCCGAAAGCTTTTCAACGCCAATGACCAGAACGTACTCGGCGGTGCCAGAACGGACCAGGGAGTCGCCCTGGGCCACGCCGTAGCAGTAGCCGGCACAGGCGGCCGAGATGTCGAAGGCCGGGGCTGGGGTGCAGCCCAGCTGGTCGGCGATCAGCGCGGCGGCTGAGGGTGTGGCGTACGGATGCGTCACGGTGGACACCAGCACGGCACCGATCTGGGACGGTTCAATGCCTGCGTGCTTGATGGCTTCGGCGCCTGCGCCCACTGCCATGTCCACCACGGAGACATCCTTGGGCGCGCGGTGGCGGGTGATGATGCCTGTCCGTTGGCGGATCCATTCATCGGATGAATCGATCCACTGGCAGACGTCGTCATTGCTGACGATCACCGAAGGCCGGTACGCGCCAATGCCCAAAATGGCCGAGCCTGGGCGGAGGGTGCTTTGCTTTAGCGTGGGAGTGCTCACAGGGTTCCTTCGTCGGGCGCGGAGTGGGCTGCCAGCATTTCCTGGGCAGCCGCAAGATCATCAGGTGTTTTCACGGCAAGGGTGGCAATGCCGCTCATGCCGCGCTTGGCCAAACCAGTCAAGGTGCCGGCCGGAGTGAGTTCGATCAACGCTGTCACACCCATGGCTGACATGGTTTCCATGCACAAATCCCAGCGGACGGGCCGCGACACCTGGGCGATCAACGAGCCAAGTGCCGCTTCACCCGAAGGCACGACGGCGCCGTCGTAGTTGGAGAGCAGCGCCATCTTGGGGGTGTGCGGGGTCAGGGACGGGGCCAGTGCTTCCAGCGCCGACACGGCGGGGGCCATGTGGTGGGTGTGAAAGGCGCCGGCGACCTGCAAGGGGATGACACGGGCCTTGGCCGGCGGGGAGGCAACCAGGGCGGCTATCTGCTCCAGCGTTCCGGCGGCAACCGTCTGGCCCTTGGAGTTCATGTTGGCAGGGGTCAGGCCCGCTGCGGCAATGGCGGCCAGCACCTCGTCGGCGTCACCGCCCACCACGGCGGCCATGCCCGTGGGGGTTGCTGCCGCGGCTTCGGCCATGCGGTTGGCGCGTTCACGCACAAAGGCCATGGCGTCGGCGTTGGAAAGGGTTCCGGTGAGTGCCGCTGCGGTGATTTCACCCACCGAGTGGCCGGCCACCACCACGTTCCGGCTCGCGAGGGCGGTCGCCACATCCGGTCCCAGAAGCGCCTGGGCGGCGATGAGGCCGGCCGCCACAATCAGGGGCTGGGCCACTGCCGTGTCCTTGATGGTTTCGGCGTCGCTGGTGGTGCCGTGGGTGAGCAGGTCAATCCCCGCGGCATCGCTCAAGGTGGCCAATTGGGCGGCCACTTCGGGGCGTTCGAGCCACGGCGAAAGGAATCCGGGAGTTTGAGAGCCCTGTCCAGGGCAGACTATTGCAAGCACATTAACCAGCTTTCCAAACAAAATGGCATTTTCACGGTGTTTTCATACACCAAGCTCTTCGCCACGATTTGTAGGAAGTCTACAATAGTGCCACGTTGTGGGCCCTATTGGTGACTTCTTTTTGGCGACGTTCCTCTAATCCAAGCCTCAGGGAGCCTAAGTGGTGGTCTTGGCCGCGGGTGCGGCTTGTTTGGTGGGCAGCGGCTTGGACACCGATTGTTTTGCAGGCGTGGCAAGCCGGCCCACAATGAGGGCTGTCTGCAGCACAAACGCCTCCCGGGGGATCAGCGGATCCCAGCCCGTGACATCGCAGACACGGCGCAAACGGTAGCGGACAGTGTTGGAATGGACAAAAAGGTCGCGGGCGGCGGCCTCCAGGGAATGCCCGCCCTGCAGGTAGCTGCTCAGTGTTTCGAGTAGGCCGTTGGAGGCCGCAATCAAGGGCCGGTAAATGCTCAGCAGCAGGGCCCGCTTGGCGGAGTCGTCACCGCCCAGAACGCGTTCAGGCAGCAGGTCGTCGGCCGAGACCGGCCGTGGGGCGGCCGACCAACCCTTGGCGACGGCCATGCCTGCAAAGGCAGCCTTCGCCGACGCCGTGGCGTCGTGCAAGGTGGCGGCCAGCGGGCCGTAGACCACCGGTCCGGGGGCAAAAAGTTCACTCAGGCGGACATGGGCCGACTCCGGATCGGTCACATTGCCGAGCACCAAAATGAGTTTGTCGCCTTGGATTCCCACCATGACGTCCTCGGCGAAACGGCCCGCCGCGCGGCGCAGTGTGGCCAGAAACAAGGCGTTGGCCTCCGAAGGTGCGGGGCCGACCATGATGGTGAATTGGCCGTGTGAGGTCCACCCCAAGGCCGAAATGCGCGACTGCAGGGCATCGGAGTTTTCCCCTCGAAGAATCCCGTCAACAGCCAACGCTTCCAAACGGGTGTCCCATGCGCCGCGGTTTTCGGCGGCCCGGGCGTAGACATCGGCGGCGGCGAATGCCACCTCACGTGAATAGCGTAGGACCGCTTCACGCAGATCAACCTGCTCTTCCGCCGCGGCCAGTTCGGGAACCCTGTCCTCCACCACCTGAACCACTGTGCGAATGAGCTGCAGGGCCCGTTGCAGGCTGATGGAACGGGTGAGTTCCGTGGGGGCTGTGCCAAACACGTCTGACAGCACCCAGCTGGGTGAGGAGGGGTGCTCATACCAGGAAACAAAGGCTGTGATGCCGTTTTGGGCCACCAGGCCAAGGGCCGAACGTTCATCGGCGCTGAGCCGCCTGTACCAGGGAAGAGTGGTCTCCAGTTCGCGGCGCATCATGGTGGAGAGCGTGCCAATGTTGGCGCGCAGCCGCTCCAATGTTTCGGAGGTGTTCTTGCTGCCGGCCGCTGCCTTGCCTGCGGCTACTTTGCCTCCGACCGCCGTCCCGCCAGCCAGGGCCTCGGCGGGGGGAGCGGGCGCAGATGTTTTCTTGGCTACCATCCCTTGAGGATATGTCCTTAGCTGCCGGGTGGCTATTTGTGTGAAGTCAACAACTGCGGAATGTGGAGAACGTGCAGGGTCGGGGATTAAAGCGAAACGGGTGGTTGCTGTGACTGTAG
>JBDTQM010000008.1:0-38472 GCA_039932175.1 Specibacter sp. | reverse complement strand
TACATCCCGGGTTGACGCCAGCACCAAACCCTTAACTTCACGGCATTGGGGCTAGCACGGCGGCAGACCGGCATTTCCTCGGCCGCTATCCGACCGACGGCCGCGGGCGGCCTTTCGGTCTCCTTTACGCGGCCTACGAAAAAGCCGGCTCTGCCGCCCAGGCAGGACAGCGGAGCCGGCGTTCAACGTGAGCCCGGAGCTAAATTCGGGCGGCCACTTCAGCCATTGTCGGGTACGCGGTTTGCGTGCCCTTCCTGGTGGCGGCCAGGGCGGCAGCCACTGAGGCGTAGTTAGCCGCATCAACCAAGGTGTCGCCGGCGGCCAAACGGGCGGCAACGCCGCCGGTGAAGGCGTCCCCGGCACCTGTCGTGTCAACGGCGTCGACAACTGTGGGTGCAATGCGGACCACCGGCCGGGCCGCGTTGGAGGAATCCAGCACCACCGAACCGGCGGCGCCCAGCGTCACCAAAACCTTGTGCAGCCCGCGCGCAGCAAACTTCTCAACTGCGCCGGCCCAATCGGCCACCGGGGCGTCCTGGGCGGGCATGGGGAAGCCGTCCAGGAACTGGGAGGCCTCGTGGGCGTTGACAAGCAACACATCCGTCAGCCGCGCCAGCCCATCGGGCACCGGGGCGAAGGGGGAGAGGTTCAGCAAAACTGTTGCCCCGGCGTCGTGCCCGGCCTGCGCGGCGGCCTGGACGGTGTCCAGGGAAACCTCCAGGCACAGGCAGACCACGCCGGCCCCGGCAAACACGGACTGCGCCATGTCCGCCGGCGCCAGGGTGGCGTTGGCGCCGGCGTTGATGATGATGGAATTCTCGCCGCTGTTTTCCACGGAGATGACGGCAACACCCGTCGGTTCGGAGACGCGGCGGAGGTGGCTGACGTCAACACCGGCACCGGCCGTGGAGGCCACCAGCATGTCGCCGTTGGGGTCCCGGCCCACCGCGCCGAGCAGGGTGACGTTGCCGCCCAGCTTGGCGGCGGACACGGCCTGGTTGGCGCTCTTGCCGCCGGGGTTCACGGCAAAGTCGCTGCCGTGCAGGGTCTCTCCCGGGGAGGGGAGCCTTTCGCAGTAAATAGTCAGGTCTGCGTTGAGCGAACCTGCAACCACAATTCGTGCGGAGGTCATGCGGCAACCTCCGCATCAACAGGCTTGGGCACCAGCAGTGAGGCGGCAAATGCGGCCGCCGTGATCGCCAGCGAAACTACAACCACTGTCAGGTAGGAGCCGTGGCCGCCCAGCGGGGCCGTGGCCACCAGGACGGCCGGCAGGATCAGGAAGCTGAGCCCCGCGCCAAGGTTGAACGCGCCGGCGTTCATGCCGGGCAGGAATCCGGGGTTTCCTTCGGGGGAGAGCACCACACCAAGGCCGTTGAGCATGATGTTCACGGTACCGGCATACATGATGCCCAACAAGACGGTGCCGGCAATCATCATCGGCAGGCTGTGCAGTCCCAGGAAGCCAATGACGGCCAGGGCCGCGATGCTGCCCAGCAGGCCGATCCGCAGCATCTTGGTGTAGCCAATGACCGGCGCCAGACGGCCCGTGATGGGACCAAACAGCCAGCCCAGCAGGGCGTACGGGGTCAGGATGAGCAGGCTCATCTGGGTTGCGCCGATGCCAAAGCCGGGGTCTGCAGCCTGCACAAACGCGGGAACAATGCCGTTGATGACGGCGAAGATGCCCGTCATTGTCAGGGTGGTTGTCAGCAGCGGGGCCCAGGTTGAGCGCTGGCGCAGGTGCACCGTCTCAACCATGGGGTGGGAGGACACTTTTTCAACTTTCCAGAAGGCCATGAACGAGACCACGGAGACCAGGGCCAAGGCCAACGAGATGACGAGCGGGACCATGGTCACGCCGCCAATGAGCTTGCTGGCCTCATTCAGGGCTGTCAGCAGGGCGCCAACGGCCACAACAATGAAGAACACGCCCAGCCAGTCCATCCTGGTGCCTTCGCCGGGCTTGGATTCCCCGGCCAGGACGGCA
The DNA here is from genome assembly GCA_039932175.1 of Specibacter sp. GTDB lineage: Bacteria > Actinomycetota > Actinomycetes > Actinomycetales > Micrococcaceae > Specibacter. Next base: position 36,482 of record JBDTQM010000008.1, on the reverse strand, counting down.
ATCAGGACCACGGCAATCGCGGCGATGACAACCATGAGCCAGAAGATGCTGCGGAAGCCAAAGTGCTCGGCAAAGTAGCCGCCCACAAAGGAGTCAATGCCGGCGATGCCGCCGTTGACGGCAGTCACCAGGCCCATGAGGGCGCCGTACTTTTTGGGGTCCTTCACGGCGGAGCGCAGCATGATCAGGCACAACGGAACCGTGGGGCCGCTCACGCCCTGGATGATGCGGCCAACAAACAGCCAGGTGATGTCCGGGGCCATGGCCGAAATGATGGAGCCGAGGCCCATCATGACCATCATGCCGATGAGGACCTTCTTGCGCCCGATGATGTCGCTCAGGCGCGGCAGGAACAGCGAGAAGACGGCGGCCGCGGTAAAGAACCAGGTTTGGGACAGGCCAATTGCGGCCTGGCTGGCGTTCAATTCCTCGCCCATGGTGACCAGTGCGGGGCTGAGCATGGAGGCATTGAGCTGGAACGCCACACAGGCGGTCAGCAGTGCCACCATCAAGGCGGTGATGTTGCCGGGCTTGCTCAGGACTTTTGTTGCCGTGGTGCTCATGCGTCAACCTCACCAATGCGAACGAGTGCGTCTGTGACCATGTTCCAGAACTTCCCGTGGTCCAGCGTCACGGCAACGGAGGTCTTGCAGTCGGCCGGGGCGGGTGCGCGGAAGTCGGCCACCGTCATGCCGAGCGTCAGTGTGCCGGTGAGCTCAATGTCCACGGGCACCTTTTGGGTGGTCATGACAGTGGGGTCAATGACGTAGGCGACGGCGCACGGGTCGTGGACGGGCGGGTAGTCGAAGCCCTGGGCATCCTTGTACGTCTTGGTGAAGAACTCCATGAGTTCCATGACGAACTTGGCCGGCTTGGTGCCAACAGCGTCGATGGCTGCGCACACCTCCGGGGTGGCCAGTGCCTGGTGGGTCAGGTCAAGGCCCACCATGACCACGGGCCAGCCCGCATTGAACACGATGTGGGCGGCCTCGGGGTCGATGATGATGTTGAATTCGGCCACCGGGCTCCAGTTGCCCACGTGGTAGCCGCCGCCCATGAGGACAACTTCCTTCACGCGCTCCACAATGCGCGGCTCCTTGCGGGCGGCCATGGCGATGTTGGTCAGCCCGGCCGTGGGCACCAGGGTGATGGTGCCGGACTCGTGGGACATGATGAGCTCAATGATGAGGTCGACGGCGTGGCGGGGGTCCAGCTCAATGGTGGACTCGGGCTGGGCGGGGCCGTCCATGCCGCTCTCGCCGTGGATGTCCGGCGCGGTTTCGATGGTCCGCACCAGGGGGCGGTCGCAGCCGGCCGCGAAAGGGACGCCCGTGATGCCTGCAATGGTGCCAACGCTCAGGGCGTTGCGGGTGACCTTTTCCAGGGTCTGGTTGCCCACCACGGTGGTCACGGCAAGCAGCTCGATGTTGGGGTTGCCGTGGGCCAGCAGCAGGGCCACGGCGTCGTCATGGCCGGGATCGCAGTCCAGGATGATCTTGCGGGGCTCCGTGGCCGCCGGGGCCGGGTTGTGTTCCGTGTTCACTTTTTCTCCACGTCGTTGGGGGACCGTTCCGGAAAGCCCGGAGCTGTGCGCAAGAGTAAGTGTGACATTGAATTCACATTAACGTCAAGCGCTTAACGTGATGCACGTTAAGCGCTTGACGCGTTGCGGTTCCGGCAAAGTGCAATGGGCGGCTATACGATCGATCCATGCAATCGGCAACAACACCCCCGTCCCGCAGTGCTGCGTCGCCCCGCGTCACGGCAGCCATGGTCGCCACCAGGGCCGGCGTCTCGGCCGCCACCGTCTCCCTCGTGACCAGCGGCAAGACGGCCGGACGGGTATCCAAGGAAAACATCGCCAAGGTGGCTGCGGCCGTTGACGAACTGGGCTATGTTGTGGACGGCCTGGGCAGTTCCCTGGCCAAGGGCCGCAGCAACATTGTGATCTTGGTTGCCCCGGATGTCTCCAATCCGTTCTACGCCAAGGTCATTGCCGGCATTCGGGATGCGGTTGGCGATGAGTACCAGCTCTTGCTCTCCGTGACGGAGGCCGGCCAGACCCCGGAGCCGGAGGATGTCAAGAACCTGCTTGCCCTGCGCCCGGCCGGCCTGCTCGTTGAAGCACCCAGCGCCCGGTTCCTTGCCGAGCTTCGCTCAACGGGACCCATGGTGCTGCTGGACACTGCGGGCATTGAAAGCATGGCCCCGTCGGTGAACTTTGACGTTGCCAGCGGATCCCGCATGCTGGCTGAACATCTCGGCACCCAGGGCCACCGCAGCGTTGCCTACCTGGACAGCGCCACCGGCACGGAAACATTCCAGGTCCGCCGCGAAGCCTTTTACCGCCACGCCGCCAGCCTCGGCATTGAGGTTGTGGCAACGGGCACCAGCACCATCGACGTGGGAGCCGCGGCGCTTGCCTTTGCGCAGGACTGGTCCGATTGGGCCGCCAAGGGGGTTACCGCAGTGGTCTGCGCCACGGACACCCACGCGTACGGGGTGCTGCAGGAGGCCCGCGTTGTGGGGGTTGCGGTGCCGCTTGAGCTGGCAGTCACCGGCTTTGACGATCTGCCCTACTCGGCGACGTCCAATCCGGGGCTGACAACAGTTCACCTGCCCGCCATGGAAATGGGGCGCATGGCCGGGAGGCAATTGCGCCGGCTCATGGAGGGTGAGGAAATAGCCGTTGCACAGCTCACCCTTGATGGCACCCTGGTGGTCCGCGGCTCCACTGATGCCAGGGCCCGCGAGTGATATTGGGTGCAATCGCTGCACCAATCCCCTGACACGGAGGATTCACCCAGATTCAACCACTAAACTGGTATCTCGTGAGCGCAGAAAATAATCCCAGTCTTGAACCCAGTGACGCCTCTGAGCAAATGCTTGTTCGTTTGGACAAGCGTGCCAAATTGCTTGAACGAGGCGAAGAGGCCTACCCGGTAGGGGTGGCGCGGACCCATACCCTGGAAGAAATTCGCGCCAAGTACCCTGAGTTGGAAGCCGATTCCAGCACGGGTGAAATTGTGGGCGTCACGGGCCGCGTGGTGTTTGTGCGCAACACGGGAAAACTTTGCTTTGCCACCTTGCAGTCCGGTGCCGGCACCCGCCTGCAGGTCATGCTGTCCCTGGCCAATGTTGGCGAAGAATCACTGGCCGACTGGAAGGCCCTGGTCGACTTGGGGGACCACGTCTTTGTCAAGGGTGAAGTCATCAGTTCCCGCCGCGGCGAGTTGTCCATCATGGCCGAGGAATGGCAGATGGCCTCCAAGGCCCTGCGCCCGCTCCCGGTGCTGCACGCGGAACTTTCCGAGGAAATGCGGGTCCGCCAGCGCTACGTTGATTTGATTGTTCGTGACACGGCCCGCCAGCAGGTAAAGATGCGCTCGGCGATTGTCAAAGCAATCCGGGACACGCTTCACGGCGAAGATTATATTGAACTTGAAACACCCATTCTGCAGTTGATTCATGGCGGTGCCTCGGCGCGTCCCTTTCATACCCACTTGAATGCCTTTGACCAGCCCATGACATTGCGCATTGCTATTGAGCTCTACCTCAAGCGCGCAGTGGTGGGCGGCATGGACAAGGTATTTGAAGTGGGCCGCATATTCCGCAATGAGGGCGTTGATTCAACACACAGCCCCGAATTCACCATGCTGGAAGCGTATGAAGCATATGGTGACCAGTTCACCATGGCCAAGACCATGCAACGCATTATTCTTGCAGCAGCTGATGCCACAGGTTCGCGTGTCATTGAAAGTGCGCGGGGCCAGATTAACCTTGATGGCGAATGGCCCTGGCTTCCCGTTTATGAGGGCCTTTCCACGGCCGTGGGTCAGGAGATTACCCCCGAAACCACGGCTGATCAATTGCGTGCCATTGCCGCGCAGCGTGAGATCAAGATTGATCCGGCCTGGGATGCCGAGAAGCTCGTCACCGAGCTCTTTGGTGAAATCGTTGAGCCCACACTTATCCAGCCCACATTTGTTTGTGACTACCCGCCGTCGGCGCAGCCGTTGGCGCGCCCGCACCGCGACAAGCCCGATTTGATTGAGGCCTGGGACCTGGTAATTGATGGCAAGGAAACCGGCACGGCATTTTCCGAGCTTGTTGACCCCGTCATTCAGCGTGAACGCCTGGCAGTCCAGTCACTGGCCGCCGCGGCCGGCGATCCCGAGGCGATGCAATTGGATGAAGACTTCCTGCGTGCCTTGGAATACGGTGCACCGCCCATGGGCGGCCTTGGTTTGGGCGTGGACCGCCTGGTTATGCTCTTCACGGGTGTCGGTATCCGCGAAGCAATTCTCTTCCCCTTGATGAAACCAGAGTAGGAGCGGGGCCGGTTATGGAATATGTTGCGGTTATCCTGCCTTCTTTAGGCGTCGGAGCTCTTTTTTACTTCGCCATGAAGGCAATCTTTAACGCGGACCGCTCCGAGCGTGATGCGTTGGCTCAAGCTGAACGGGATGCCGATTCAAAGCACGAGCCGGGAGCTTAAATCAAGTGATTTTTGATTAATCCTTTGACTAGGGTTGGCTTTCGCACCATAATTGATAATGCAGTATTCATCAAAACTATGTGAGGCGATTACTCCCCATGGCACAGAAAATTCATATCACGCTTGTAGACGATATTGATCAGAGCCCGGCAGATGAGAATGTCATCTTTGGTTTGGACGGGATCAATTATGAGATTGATCTGTCCGCCGATAACGCCCAAGCCTTGCGCGACGCGCTGAGCAGGTACATTGGTGCCGGCCGCCGTGCAGGTGGCAGGGCAGTACGGGGCCGCGGACCGGCAGCAGCTGCCCCCAAGGGCGGCAGCGACGTAGCCGAGATCCGCGCATGGGCCCGTGAGAACGGCTATGAAGTGCATGAGCGAGGCCGCATTCAGGCCGAAATTCGTGACGCTTACAACGCGGCAAAGGCCTGATGGTCAAGTAGTTTTTTGGGCAATGGGGGCCCAGTGCGGCGGCGGGATCACCACACACGGTGATCCCGCCGTCGCACTTTAAGCACACATTTTTGGCAAAGTACACAAATTTGCTATTTCCCCTGTGGCGAACAAGCCCCCATAGTGGCCGGGTACTGCGTAGCATCAAAGTACGCAGTAAAAGGAGTGTGGCGAAATGTTTGAGCGATTTACTGATCGAGCCCGACGTGTTGTTGTGCTGGCCCAAGAAGAGGCCCGCATGCTCAACCACAATTACATTGGCACAGAGCACATTCTGCTCGGCCTCATCCACGAGGGTGAAGGTGTTGCCGCCAAGGCCCTGGAGTCCTTGAACATCTCACTTGATGGTGTCCGGGAACAGGTCCAAGAGATCATTGGACAGGGGCAGCAGGCTCCCAGCGGGCACATTCCGTTTACGCCGCGCGCCAAGAAAGTCCTGGAACTTTCACTGCGTGAGGCCCTGCAACTGGGCCACAACTACATTGGCACCGAGCACATTCTGCTGGGGCTGATCCGTGAAGGCGAAGGCGTTGCAGCGCAGGTGCTGGTGAAGCTCGGTGCCGACCTGGCCCGTGTGCGTCAACAGGTCATCCAGCTGTTGTCCGGCTACCAAGGCAAAGAGCCTGTGGTCAGCGGCGGCCAGCAGCAGGAAGGCCAGCCTGCCGGCTCAGTGGTTCTGGACCAGTTTGGCCGGAACCTGACCCAGGCTGCGCGCGAAAACAAGCTTGACCCGGTCATTGGGCGCGAGCATGAGATGGAACGCGTCATGCAGATCCTCTCCCGCCGCACCAAGAACAACCCTGTGCTCATTGGTGAGCCGGGCGTGGGCAAGACTGCCGTTGTGGAAGGCCTGGCGCAGGCCATTGTGCGCGGCGACGTGCCGGAAACCATCAAGGACAAGCAGCTGTACACACTTGACCTTGGTTCACTCGTGGCCGGTTCACGGTACCGCGGTGACTTTGAGGAACGCCTGAAGAAGGTCCTCAAGGAAATTCGCACCCGCGGCGACATCATCTTGTTCATCGACGAAATCCACACCCTTGTTGGTGCCGGTGCCGCCGAAGGTGCCATTGATGCGGCCTCCATCCTCAAGCCCATGCTGGCTCGCGGGGAACTGCAGACAATTGGTGCCACAACTCTTGATGAGTACCGCAAGCACATTGAAAAGGATGCCGCGCTGGAACGCCGTTTCCAGCCCATCCAGGTGCAGGAACCAACCGTTCCGCTGACCATTGAGATCCTCAAGGGCCTGCGCGACCGCTACGAGGCACACCACCGGGTCTCCATCACCGATGGCGCCCTGACGGCTGCTGCAACATTGGCTGACCGTTACATCAGTGACCGGTTCCTGCCGGACAAGGCCATTGACTTGATCGATGAGGCCGGTGCGCGCCTGCGCATTCGCCGCATGACTGCTCCGCCGGAGCTCAAGGCCATGGATGTTGATATTGCCGCGGTCAAGAAGCGCAAGGAAGACGCCATTGACGCCCAGGACTTTGAAGGTGCTGCTGCGCTGCGCGACGACGAGCAAAAGCTCATTGTTGCCCGCGCCGACAAGGAGCGCCTCTGGAAGACCGGCGGCCTGGATGACATTTCCGAGGTGGATGAAGAACTCATCGCCGAGGTGCTTGCGAACTCCACAGGTATCCCCGTCTTCAAGCTGACCGAGGCCGAGTCCACGCGTCTGCTCAAGATGGAAGAGGAAATTCACAAGCGTGTGGTTGGCCAGAACGAGGCCATCAAGTCCATCTCGCAGGCCATCCGACGGACCCGTTCGGGCCTGAAGGATCCCAAGCGTCCCGGCGGCTCGTTCATCTTTGCCGGGCCCACGGGTGTTGGCAAGACCGAGCTGGCCAAGGCACTTGCCGAGTTCCTCTTCGGTGACGAAGACGCACTCATCACGCTGGACATGTCCGAGTACTCGGAGAAGCACACAGTGTCCCGCTTGTTCGGTGCCCCTCCCGGCTATGTTGGCTACGAGGAAGGCGGTCAGCTGACCGAGAAGGTCCGCCGTCGCCCGTTCTCCGTGGTGCTCTTCGATGAGGTTGAAAAGGCGCACGCCGACCTGTTCAACTCCTTGCTGCAGATCCTGGAAGACGGCCGTCTCACCGACAGCCAGGGCCGTGTGGTGGACTTCAAGAACACCATCATCATCATGACCACCAACCTGGGCACGCGTGACATTTCCAAGTCGATCGCCACTGGTTTCCAGTCCGGTTCGGACACCCAAACCGGCTACAACCGGATGCGGGCACGGGTGACCGAGGAGCTCAAGCAGCACTTCCGCCCCGAGTTCCTGAACCGTGTGGATGACGTTGTGGTGTTCCCGCAGCTCACCCAGGATGAGATCATCGAGATCGTTGACCTGATGGTGGCACGCCTGGAGGGCCGGCTGGCTGACAAGGGCATGGGCATTGAGCTCACGCCGGCAGCCAAGATCCTGCTCGCCACCAAGGGCTACGATCCCGCCATGGGTGCGCGGCCGTTGCGCCGCACCATCCAGCGCGAGATCGAGGACCACCTCTCGGAGAAGATCCTGTTCGGCGAGCTCAAGGACGGCGACATCGTCACCGTTGGTGTTGAGGGCGAGGGCGACGACGCCAAGTTCACGTTTGTGGGCACGGCCAAGCCGCACATCCCGGACGCCATCACGGCCTCCGCCTAGCGAAGCATAGTAAAGGGCGCACAGCCTCCACGGGTTGTGCGCCCTTTGTTGTGCCCTGTGCGCACCGAGAACGGGGCCCGGAATCACCACTCGCCCAGAACGGACACACGCCGCCACGAAGGTGTGTCTTCGACGGCGTCTGGCAGCTTGGATCCTTCCTCGCGGCGGGTGCCCGTCCCAGGAACGCCGCCAAAGCGTCATAGACTGATCTGGTGACTTCAGCTCTAACGATCCGCCCCGCACGCACCTCAGACGTATACGCCATCAAGGAACTGGTGGCGCCGCTGGCCGAGAAGCGAATCCTGATTTCCAAGGAATCCGTCACCTACTTTGAGGGCATCCAGGAATTCCTCATTGCCGAGATCGACGGCGGGACCGTTGGCTGCGGCGCCCTGCACGTCATGTGGGAGGACTTGGCCGAAATCCGGACGCTTGCCAGTGCCGACGCCTGGCGTGGCAAGGGGATTGGCCACACGCTGGTGGAGCAGCTCCTGGAGCGGGCCCGGGCCCTGGGCGTCAGCCGCGTATTTTGCCTCACCTTTGAAGTTGATTTCTTCATCCGCCACGGCTTTGAGGTCATGGCCGATCAGGGCGCCGTGGACCCGGTGGTGTACTCCGAGCTGCTGCGCTCAGCCGATGAGGGTGTTGCCGAGTTCCTTGACCTGGCCAGGGTCAAGCCCAACACGCTGGGCAACACGCGCATGATCCGCCACCTCTAAGGGCCTGGCGGCGCACACAGGACACAGTGCCTTCGCGCCGCGGCTCCCTCTGGCAACGGCCAATCTCCCCGGGTAGGGTTCAAGGACAGGTGCGCGAAGTTTCCGCGCGGCTGCCATGTTCGCTGTGTGATTTCGGAGGGTTTGGCCATGAAAAAGCTCATCAATGATCCCAAGGCTGTAGTCAACGAATCGGTGGAAGGGTTTGGACGGGCCCACGCAGCCCACGTCACCGTCCACCCCGACCCCTTGTTTGTGACGCGCAAACAGTCGCCCAAGGCTGGCAAGGTTGGCCTGGTATCTGGCGGCGGCAGCGGCCACGAGCCCCTGCACGCGGGATACGTCGGCTACGGGATGCTGGATGCGGCGGTCCCCGGGGCCATGTTCACCTCCCCAACCCCTGATGCGATCATTCCCGCCACCCTTGCGGCGAACGCCGGCGCCGGCGTCGTGCATATTGTGAAGAACTACACAGGCGACGTCCTGAACTTTGAAACCGCAGCGGAAATGGCCCAGGCCGAAGGCGTTGAGGTTCGCACGGTGCTGGTGAACGACGACGTCGCGGTGGAAGATTCGCTGTACACTGCCGGGCGCCGCGGGGTGGGCGGCACAGTGCTGGTGGAAAAGATTGCCGGTGCCGCCGCCGAACGCGGTGACAGCCTGGACGCCGTTGCCGCGATTGGCCAGCGCGTCAACGACAACGTCCGCAGCATGGGCGTGGCCCTCTCTGCCTGCACGGTCCCGCATGCGGGCGTGCCCAGTTTTGAGCTGGCCGAGGACGAGATCGAGATTGGCATTGGCATTCACGGTGAACCCGGCCGCCACAAGATTCCCATGGAGAACGCAGACGGCATCACCGACAGGCTGCTCCAACCAATCCTGGTCGACCTTGCCCCCGTAGCGGGGGACAAGGTGCTTTTGTTCGTCAACGGCATGGGCGGCACCCCCGCCAGCGAGCTGTACATTGTCTACCGGCGTGCCGTCAACGTTCTGGAAGCGGCCGGGCTGGTGGTGGAACGCTCGCTTGTGGGCAACTACATCACTGCCTTGGAAATGCAGGGCTGCTCCATTTCGGTGCTGCGCCTGGATGATGAAATGACAGAATTGTGGGACGCACCCGTCAACACGCCTGCCCTTCGCTGGGGGATGTAAATGACTGACTCAACCATTCTCAACGTTGACTGGGCCATTGCCTGGTTGCGCAGCAGTGCAGCCATTGTGGCGGAAAACCGCATGGCTTTGATCGAGCTGGACAGGGCCATTGGCGACGCCGACCACGGGGAGAATCTTGACCGCGGCTTCAGCGCAATCCTCGAAGCCCTGGATGCGCAGGCGCCGGCAACTCCGGGTGCCGCGTTCAAGTTGGCTGCCATGACCTTGATGTCCAAGGTGGGCGGCGCCGCCGGGCCCCTGTACGGCACGGCGTTCCTGCGCGCGGCCACAACCGTGGGCGATGCCGCGGAACTGGATTCGGCCACGCTGAGCGCCGCCCTGGGCGCGGCCCGCGACGGCGTGGTTGCCCGCGGCAAGGCCGAGGTGGGCGACAAAACAATGATCGACGCCTGGACCCCCGCCGTCGACGCCGCGGCCGCCGCAGCAGCGGCAGGGGCCAATCCGGCCGCTGTCCTGGACGCTGCCGCAACCGCCGCCGAGGCCGGGGCCGTGAGCACCGATCCCCTGATTGCGCGCAAGGGCCGGGCCAGCTATTTGGGGGAGCGGGCCATGGGGCACCGTGATCCCGGGGCTGCGTCCTCGGCGCTGATCCTGCGGGCCGCGGCCGTCACGGCTGCGGGGGTGGGGGCATGAGCGTCGGCCTGGTGATTGTCTCCCACAGCGCCCAGCTGGCGGCCGGTGTTGTTGAGCTGGCAGCCCAGATGGCGCCCGATGTGGTGCTGGTTCCCGCCGGCGGAATGGACGACGGCGGCATTGGGACTTCCCTGGAGAAGGTCATGACAGCCCTGGGGCTGGCGGATACGGGCGCCGGAGCGGTGGTGCTCACCGACTTGGGCTCGGCCGTCATGACGGCCGAATCCGCCCTGGAGTTTCTGGGCAGCCCGGACACCGTGCGCCTGGCCGACGCGCCGCTGGTGGAGGGTGCCATCGCCGCGGCCGTTGCCGCCCAGTCAGGGGCGGCGTTGGACGTTGTTGCCAAGGCAGCCGAGACGGCGCTTAATCCCGTGCCGGCCACGGAGGCAGCCGGCACGGCTGAAGGGGCCACTGCGTCGTCTTCCGCCGGGGGAGCCGGCGCCGGCATTGTCACGGCCGTGGTCACGTTGCTCAACCCCCTGGGTCTGCATGCCCGGCCGGCCGCCATGCTCGCGGGTGAACTTGGTTCCATGGAGGTGGACATTGAGGTCAACGGTGTGGACGGGCAGTCCGTCATGATGCTGATGACACTTGGTGCAGCCCAGGGCACCGAGCTGGCCATCTCCGCGACCGGGCCCGACGCGCAGCGCGCTGTGGATTTGGTGCGCCGGGAGGTTGAGGCCGGCTTCGGTGAGCTTTAATGCGTGGCCGCGCGGGATGAGGGGCTTGTCCCCAAGCGCCCCAACGCTCGCACGCTCGCGCCTGGTCCCTCGGGCACGTGGGCCCATCCGCACCGCGCCGCCAGCCCCTCATCCCACTCCGCCGGTGATTGCGCTGCAGCCGGAAGGAGTCTGCATTTTTTGTAGGCGGCGTAAAGGAGACACCAAAGGCCGCCCGCGGCCGACGGGTCGGATAGGCCCCAAGCGCTCCCACAGCACGCAAGCTCCAGCGGGGCCCTCGCGCTCGTGGGCCCCGCCGGAAAAATGTCGGGCCTTCCGGGTGCCGAACTGCTAGTGGGGGAGGTGGTAGCCGGCTTCGGAGAGCTGGGCCAGGCCGTCGGCCACCAGCCCGGCCAGGGCGCGCTCAAGCTGCGGCGCGTGGGTGTTAAGATCGTGCAGCTTGCGCAGCGCCGGCGCCGTTTCCGCATTGATTTGTGCCCCCGCCGGGTCCCAGAACAGGTCGGCGTGAACGGGGGAGCTGGCGGCACGCAGCACCGCCATGACTGCGCCGCGCACCTGCCGGTCGGTCCCGGCCCACGGCTGGCCCTTGGGAATGTAGGTGGGCTCGGGCTGCCCGGCGGCAATCCAGGCACACTTGTCCAGCACGGGGCAGAGATCGCATTTGGGGCTCCGCGCCGTGCAGATGACGGCGCCAAGTTCCATCACGGCTGCATTCCACAGCACGGATTCGTCGGCGTCCTCCGGCAGCAGGTCAGCGGCCAGCGCTGTTTCGGCCGCCGTGAGGGCCGGGGCGGGAAGTGCCTGGCCAATGACCAGACGGGCATGAACCCGGCGGATGTTGGTGTCCACCACTGTTGTGCGCCTGCCAAAGGCAAAAGCGGCCACGGCGGCCGCTGTGTACGTCCCCACGCCCGGAAGCGCCAGAAGTTCCGGGTATGTGTCCGGGACGGCGCCGTCGTGCTTGGCCAGAATTTCGGCGGCGGCGGCATGCAGGCGCAAGGCCCGGCGGGGGTAGCCCAGCCGCCCCCAAGCCCGCAGGACGTCGGCGGCCGGAGCCGCGGCAAAGTCCGCAGGGGTTGGCCAACGCCCCATCCACTCCTCCCAGACGGGCTGCACGCGCACCACGGGCGTTTGCTGGAGCATGATCTCGCTGACAAGGATGCCCCACGCCGAGCAGCCCCTGCGCCACGGCAGGTCCCTGGCCTGTTGCGCGAACCATTGCGTGATTTCCTGATGCACCACTTCTCCCTTTGCACTCCGCTGCGCCGCTGGCTTCGCCCAAAGCGGCAGTTCAACTCTAAGTCACGCGGCGCGGTTCACAGGCGGGCCGGCGGCGTGGTTGGCGCCCGGGGGGCCTGCCCTTCGATACTCTGGATACGTGGGTGTGCAAGGGAAGTCAACAGGCGGCAGGGGTCCCACAGCCGTGCCTGCCGGCAAGCCCCGCGTTTCCGCCAAGGTGTACCGCCGACGCCGCCAAATGGTGGGTGTGCTTGTCCTGCTGGGCATCGCCGGGCTGATAGCCGGCGGGATTTTCATCTCAAGCCTGATCAGCGCAGGCCTGGCACCGGGCAGCGGCGCCGCACCGGCAAGCACCGGCAGCTCCGTGAAACCCAAACCGGTCGTGAAGCCGGGCACCCCGCCCTCTGCCGTGTGCGATGAGGCCGGGATCAAGGTGAGCGCCGCCGTGGACAAGCCGTCCTACGGCCCCGAGGATTTCCCCATGCTGACGTTGCGTGTGACCAATTCCGGCAAGTCCCCGTGCGACATCAACGTGGGCACCAGCCAGATGGAATTCCAGGTCACCAGCGGTGAAGACGTCATTTTTGATTCCCTGCACTGCCAGTTGGAAGCAACTGACCTGGTAAAGAATTTGGCCCCGGGTGCCTCCGAGACGGCCAACTTTGCCTGGAAAGTAAAACGCAGCGCCCCCGGCTGTGCCAAGGTTGCCGTTGAGCCCGGACGGTCAGGGGCCACCTATTCGTTTGTTGCAAAGCTCGGCAAATGGTCCAGCGAGCCGGTGACGTTCACGCTGCAGTAGCTGCACGTGCCGTGGCGGCCTGGCTCCCGGTTGCTGCCGGTGGTGGCTACAGGAAACGGTCCAGCAGGCTGGCTTCGGCTATGCGGGACAGGCCTTCACGCACGTTGCGTGCCCGCAATTCGCCAATGCCGTCAACAACCATGAGCTCGTCAATGGTGGCGGCCATCAGGTTTTGCAGTCCGCCAAAGTGATCCACCAGGCGCCCGGCCACCGCCCCGGGCACGGCCTTCAGGCCAGACACCAGGCGGTATCCGCGGGGCTGGATGATCACGTCCAGGGAATCGTTGCCGCCGGTGGGCAGGCCAACAATGCTGGCAATCAGGTTCAGGTTGATCAGGTCTGTCTGGTCGATTTCCTTCAGCGCCGCGACGGCAGCATCCACATCCGTGGTGTCCGGGACTGTGTAGTCCCGAATCACCATGTCAGCCCCCGAGCCGCGGGTGGTGGATAGCTCCTCCAACTGCAGGGAGAGCAGGCGCCCGTCCACGCCAAGTTCCAGGACGTACTGGGCGATTTCTTCCGAGATGCGGCGCACCATCTCGTGGCGCTGCAAGGTGACGGCAACGTCGCGGACGGTGACCATGGCCTCGATCTCAAGTGCCGAGAGCGAGCTTGTCACCTGGTCGAGGCGTGCACGGTAGCGTTCCAACGTGGCCAGTGCCTGGTTGGCGCGGGCCAGAACCTTTTCCGAACCTTCCAAAACGTAGCGCAGGCCGTCAACGTACAGGGCAATGATTTGCATGGACTGGCTGACGGAGACAACTGGCACGCCGGTTTGGATGGCTACTCGCTCAGCCGTCCGGTGGCGGGTGCCTGATTCCTGGGTTTCAATGCTGGGGTCCGGCACCAGCTGCACGGCCGCCCGAATAATTTTGGTGACGTCCTTGTCGCACACAATGGCGCCATCCATTTTGGCAAGTTCACGCAGACTTGTGGGGGCAAAGTCGATGCCGATCTCGAAGCCGCCGGAGCACAGGCTCTCGATGGTCTTGTCTGAGCCGAGCACAATAAGGGCGCCGGTGCGGCCTCGAAGAATTCGTTCCAGCCCGTCACGCAACGGCGTTCCCGGCGCGACACGGGCAAGAGTGGCCTTCAAGGCCTCTTCGGGACTGCGGAGCATGGGCGGTTCCTTCTTTTCGAGCACGGGAATCCGCGCAAGTCACAATGCCCATAATAGTGGGAAGGAGCCGTCTTTAGCGGCGAGTTTGACCTTTTGGCCAGCTAGTGGCGGACAATGCCCCGTTTCGGCTCCAATTCGGGGCAAAAATGGGGTCCGGGGGCCGTTGTGGACATTCGCCCCCGGTGCACCATGGGCGAATGTCCGCAACGGCCCCCGAGGCCCAAAAGCGGCGTCGAATCAGCCGTGGAGCAGCAGTTCCGTGGCCTCGGCAATGTGCTCAATTTCCTTGACGGTGAAGTCCGGCGGGATGGGGCCCGGTCCCGTTGAGCTCAAGGGCACCAGGGCGTGGGTGTAACCGAGCCGGCTGGCCTCCTGAATGCGCTGATTGATGCCCGGCACCGGGCGGACCTCCCCGGCCAGACCCACCTCGCCAAACGCCACCATCTTGCCGTGGACGGGCTTGTTGGTCTTGGCGGACACAATGGATAGCGCCACGGCCAGATCCATGGCCGGTTCGGAGAGCTTTGCGCCGCCAACTGTTGCCACGTAGCTGTCATCGGCGTCCACGCGCAGGCCGGCCCGTTGTTGCAGCACCGCCAGCAGCATGCCGATGCGGGTGGAGTCCAGGCCGGAAACCGTGCGGCGGGGCGAGGAGCCCAGTGCCGGTGTCAGCAGGGCCTGCACCTCAGCCAGCAACGGACGGCGGCCCTCCATGGTCACGGTGATGCAGGTGCCGGAAACGGGCTGGGAGGTACGGGAGGTGAACAAGCCGCTGGGATCGGCCAGGCCCTCGATGCCGTTGTCGGTGAGGTCAAAGCAGCCCACCTCATCGGTTTGGCCGTACCTGTTCTTGACCGCGCGCAGCAGGCGCAGGCGGGAGTGGCGTTCGCCGTCGAACTGGCACACAACGTCCACCAGGTGCTCCAGCAGGCGGGGCCCGGCAATGGAGCCGTCCTTGGTCACGTGGCCCACCAGCAGCGTTGTCATGTTCAGGCGCTTGGCTGCGGCAATGAGCGACGCCGCAACCTCGCGCACCTGCGACACCCCGCCGGCGCTGCCATCAACCATGGCGCTGCTGAAGGTCTGCACCGAATCCACAATCAACAGCGCAGGCTGCACGGCCTCCACCTGGCCAAGCGCCGTGCCAAGGTCGGTTTCGGCGCCCAAATACAAGGTGTCTGCCACGGCGCCGATGCGTTCGGCCCGCAATTTCACCTGGGCGGCGGATTCCTCACCGGTCAGGTACAAAACTTTTTGGGGTTCGCGGCCGTGCTCATTGCGGGCAAACTTTGCCGCGACATCCAGCAGCAGCGTGGATTTTCCGACGCCGGGTTCCCCCGCCAGCAGGATTACGGCGCCCGGCACCATGCCGCCGCCCAGGACGCGGTCAAGCTCCGGCACGCCAGTCAGATTGTGGGCGGCCTTGGAGGCGTCCACCTCGGAGATCAGCTGGGCAGGGCGCACAACAGTGGTGGCTGCGGTGGTCCGGATGACAACCGTGCCGACTTCCTCCAACGTGCCCCAGGCCTGGCATTCGCCGCAGCGGCCCACCCATTTGACAGCAGTCCAGCCGCACTCGGTGCAGCGGAAATTTTGCCCTGTGTTGGTCTTTGCGCTCTTTGATGCCATGACTCAACCCTAGCGCCGGGCACTGACATGGTGCGTCCTGGCCTGTGGACAAGACAGTGGCGAACGCTAAAGCTCGGGCAGCAGCTCCCGGGCTTCGGAAGGATCCATCTGGGCCGCCTCCAACAGGTCCACCACAAGCGGCCGGAAGAGCAGCACCAAGGCTTCCCCCTCCATGCGCGTGATCTCCAGCTTGCCGGGGTGCAGCCTGATGGCAATGTCGGCAAGCGAATCGCGCGCATGGCTCAGTGTGGCCCGGGACGTGGTGTCGGAAACCGCTGCGGCGAGCTCATCCACGGCCGCTGCGCATTCGCTCATGAGCTCGGCAAGATGGACGCTGCCGGCCTCCGACAGTGCCGCGTTGTTGATGGCGCTGGCGAGCCGGCGGGCAAAGACCCGGCTTGAACGCATGGCGTAGTCAACCCGGACCATCAAATTCGCCATCCCCTCCACTTCCTGGAAATGGCGCCTGTACATTGGCGACAGCCTGGCAATCTCGACAGAGCCGCGCAAGCCTTGGCGCATGGCGTCGATGCGCGGCTGCTGGCTGCGGGCCCGCACCAGGGCATGCCATGCGGTGGTGGAATCGTTGTAGGACAAGGCGGAGGCGCACTCACGCAGCACCAGCGACAACTCGCCGAGGACTTCCTTGAGATCGTCCTTTGGCTCGCGCCGCGGATCCCGTGGCAGCAGGAACGTGGCCGCCAAGGCAAAACAACCACCCACGACGGCGTCAAGGCTGCGGGTGAACGGCCCGCCTGCCGGCATGGGCAGCAAAACCACCAGAAGGGACTGCAGTGCCAGCTGGGTGGTGAAGATGGCGCCGCTGTCCAGAAACCTTGCCAGCAGAATCGACAGGAACAGCACCAGGGCGGCCTGCAGGATGCCGGAGCCCAGCCAGTGCACCAGGACGTCGCCCACGGCAATGCCAATGGTGCAGCCCATGCCCACTTCCAGCACCCGGCGAAGCCGCGGATCCCTGGTAAAGCCAAGGGCAATGATGGAGCTGGTCGCCGCAAACAACGGGCCTTGATGCCCCAACACCAGTTCGGAGAAGTAGTAGGCGCCCACAGCGCAGACTGTCATCATCAGGGCTTGCAGCACCGAGTTGTAGCTGCGGCGCAAACCCAATCGGGCGCGACGCTTCAGGAACAGTGCTGTTGCTGCCGGCTTGGTTGGCCCTGCCGGGACTGACTCGGACATGGTGCCAAGTCTATGCTTCACCCGAACAAACACCCTGTGTACTGGCGCCGGCCCGCCGCGGTTGAGCCCGGCCACGGCGCAAAGGCTGGCCAAAAGCGGCACTGATGTGACCGACGTCGTACAGTCAAACCAAGAATCCCATCAGCGTTAACCTTCCGTTCACCTGGGTGGGGGTGTTGCTTTACCTCGGTTGCATAACGTCAAAGAGTAATGAATCGAAAGCAACCCAACGAAGAGGTAGATCGCGTGAAGGCACTTCACATTGGCCGCGTGGCAGCAGTACTTACAGTCGGCGCCTTGGCACTGACAGCCTGCGGAACTGACAACGTGGTGGCAACCGGCAACGGCGCAACCACCGGAGCAACCATGGGCGCATCCGTAACCGGCACCTTGACCGGCACCGGCGCCAGCTCCATCTCAGCAGCCATGGACGCGTGGAAGGCCGGCTTCGAATCCGCCAACTCCGGCGCCAAGGTCCAGTACTCTCCCGAAGGCTCCGGCGCGGGACGCAAGGCACTCATTGCCGGCGCAGTGCAGTTCGCCGGTTCCGATGCGTTCCTTAAGGACGAAGAGCTGGTCTCCGCCAAGGACAAGTGCGGGCCCGACGGCGCCATCAACGTGCCCTGGTACATCTCACCGATCGCCGTGGCGTTCAACGTTGAGGGTGTCAAGGATTTGAAGCTCGACGCCGACACCATCGCCAAGATCTTCCGCGGCGACATCAAGAACTGGAACGACGCAGCCATCAAGGCAGCCAACCCGGACGCCACGCTGCCGGACCTGGCCATCACCCCCGTGCACCGCTCGGACAACTCCGGCACCACGCAGAACTTCACTGACTACCTGGCCGCCGCGGCCAAGACTGTCTGGTCCGACAAGGCTTCAGGCGACTGGCCCACAGCCCTGCCCGGCGAAAACGCCAAAGGCACCTCCGGTGTTGTCAAGACAGTCACCGAAACCGCCGGCGCCATCACCTACGCCGATGACTCAGCCGTCACCGACGCCCTGGGCAAGGTTGAGCTGAAGGTTGGCGACAAGTACGTCCCCGTCACCGCAGAAGCCTCAGCCATTGCCGTTGACGCCGCAAAGGTGGTTGAAGGCCGCTCAGCCAACGACCTGTCCCTGAAGCTGGACCGCACCACCACTGTTGCCGGCGCCTACCCGGCCGTCTTGGTCTCCTACGGCGTGTTCTGCGCCCACTACCCGGACGCCGCAACCGTTGACCTGATCAAGTCCTTCGGCACCTTTGTGCTCAGTGATGAGGGCCAGAAGCAGGCAGCCGACGCCGCCAAGAGCGCACCGCTCTCAGCTGCGCTGGCCACCAAGGCCAAGGTTTCGATCGACTCCATCAGCGTCGCCAAGTAAAGCACAAACAAAAGGTATTAGATTGTCCACCACCAAGCTCGCACGTCGAGCCGGAACGTCCCGCACCGGAGACAAAGTCTTCTCCGGTGCGGCGCTGGGTGCCGGTGCCCTGATTGTGGCAGTACTGTTCGCTGTGGCCCTGTTCTTGGTTGTCCAGGCGCTGCCAACATTCAGCGCACCCGCTGCCGAGATCACGGGTGGGGAAGGCTTCTTCGCCTACATTTTCCCCATCGTCATTGGCACGCTCATCGCGGCCACGATTGCCCTGCTCATTGCCACGCCCGTTGGCATTGCCGTGGCCTTGTTCATCTCCCACTTCGCCCCGCGCAATCTGGCCCGCGGCCTGGGATATGTGGTGGACCTGCTGGCCGCCGTCCCCTCTGTTGTCTACGGTGCCTGGGGTGCGAGCTTCCTCGCCACCCAGTTGAAGGTGCCGTACCAGTGGCTCGCTGAGAACATGGGCTGGATTCCCCTTTTTGCAGGACCTGCCTCAAGCACGGGCAAGACTATTTTGACGGCCGGCATTGTCCTGGCGGTCATGGTTCTGCCCATCATTGCCTCACTTACCCGGGAGATTTTCCTGCAGGCACCCATGCTGCACCAAGAAGCGGCGTTGGCGTTGGGTGCCACCCGGTGGGAAATGATCCGCATGGCTGTTCTACCGTTTGCCCGCGGCGGCATTATCAGCGCCGTCATGCTGGGCCTTGGCCGTGCCCTGGGTGAAACCATGGCAGTAGCTCTTGTCCTGTCCTCAGGACCCCTGATCGCCTCCTTGATCCGTTCCGGCAACCAAACCATTGCTGCCGAGATTGCCCTGGACTTTCCCGAAGCCTTCGGCCTGCGCATGCACGAACTTATCGCCGCGGGGCTGGTGCTCTTCCTCATCACACTGGCAGTAAACATGGTGGCCCGTTGGATCATCAACCGCCACAAAGAATTCTCGGGAGCTAACTAATGGCCACGCTCATGACTGAACGTAAACGCTCCGCACTGACCCGCGGCCGCCTCCCCAAGTACACCCCGTACGTCATTGCGGTCAGCGCAGTGGTTGTTGCCGCCGCCCTGATGGCGCTGATCGGCTTCAACGTCTTTGGCTGGGCCGTCCTCTCCGCCGTGCTGTTCGTGGTGGGAAACGTGGCCGGCACAGGCGTCGTCGAAGGACGCCGCAAAGCCACCGACAAGCTGGCCACCTCGGTGGTGTACGGTGCATTCCTGGTTGCCCTGCTGCCGCTGATCTCAGTCATTTGGACGGTGCTTGTCAACGGTGTGCCCGGACTGTTGACCCCCGGCTTCCTGAGCACGTCCATGAACGGCGTGACCGGCGCCGTGGACAACGCCGCCGTGAAGGACGGCACCCCCGTGCTGGGCGGTGTCTACCACGCACTCATGGGCTCTGTCATGATCACCCTGTGGGCAACCCTGATCTCCGTTCCCGTGGGCCTGCTGACGGCCATCTACCTGGTTGAATACAGTGCAGGCAACACGTTCTCCAAGGTCATCACCTTCCTGGTGGATGTCATGACGGGCATCCCCTCGATTGTGGCGGGCCTGTTCGCAGCAGCGTTCTTCGCCATGATCCTGGGGCCCGGCACCAAGACCGGCTTCGTGGCCGCCGTGGCGCTTTCTGTGCTCATGATCCCGGTGGTGGTGCGCTCGAGCGAGGAAATGCTCAAGATTGTGCCGAACGAGCTGCGCGAGGCCGCCTACGCCCTGGGTGTGCGCAAGTGGCGCACTATCCTCAAGGTGGTCATTCCGACGGCGATCTCCGGCATCGCTTCCGGCGTCACCTTGGCCATTGCCCGTGTCATTGGCGAAACCGCCCCGCTGCTGGTGACGGCAGGATTTGCCACCACCATCAACATGAACGTGTTCTCCGGGTGGATGGCGTCGCTGCCCACGTTTATTTACACGCAGATCATGACACCCACCTCGCCGTCCAACGCGGACCCGTCCACACAGCGGGCCTGGGCTGCGGCGCTGCTGTTGATAGTCCTGGTCATGCTCCTGAACCTCGGAGCCCGCTTGGTGGCCCGCCTCTTTGCGCCGAAGACCGGCCGCTAACTTTTTCTTGGAAGGAACCTTCAGTTATGTCCAAACGTATTGATGTCAGTGATTTGAATGTTTACTACGGTGATTTTCGCGCCGTGGAGGATGTCAACATCACCATTGAGGCCAAGTCCGTCACCGCTTTCATTGGCCCCTCAGGCTGTGGCAAGTCCACGTTCCTGCGCACCTTGAACCGCATGCACGAGGTCATCCCCGGCGCACGTGTTGAGGGCAAGGTGCTCCTGGACGGCGACAACCTCTACGGCGACGGCGTCGATCCCGTGACAGTGCGCAGCCAGATCGGCATGGTGTTCCAGCGGCCCAACCCGTTCCCCACCATGAGCATCCGCGACAACGTGCTGGCTGGTGTGAAGCTGAACAGCCGCCGCATGCCCAAGTCCGATGCCGATGCGCTGGTGGAGAAGTCCCTGCAGGGCGCCAATCTGTGGAATGAGGTCAAGGACCGCCTGGACAAGCCCGGCTCAGGCCTGTCCGGCGGCCAGCAGCAGCGCCTGTGCATTGCCCGCGCCATCGCCGTGTCTCCCGACGTGATCCTGATGGATGAGCCCTGCTCCGCCCTTGATCCCATCTCCACCCTGGCCATCGAGGACCTCATCAACGAGCTCAAGGATGAGTACACGGTTGTCATCGTGACGCACAACATGCAGCAGGCGGCACGCGTCTCAGATAAGACTGCCTTCTTCAACATTGCCGGCACCGGCAAGCCCGGCAAGCTGATCGAGTACGCCGACACCGCCACCATCTTCAACAACCCGGGGCAGAAGTCCACCGAGGACTACGTATCCGGACGCTTCGGCTAACCACAGGGTTCGCCGCCAGCTGGTTTGGGCGCAGGATTCACTCCCAATGTTGCGCCAGTGTCACAGTGGCGCAACATTGACGTGGCATGGCGCGCAAAAGCCCCACCCCGAACGAGTCCGCCCTTCCGGTGGCGCAAGACGCCGATGGCCACCGCCACGGCTGACAGGCCCACCGACAACAGCAGGGCCTCCCGTGTTTGCGTAACAATGACCATGCCAACTATCAAGGCCGTGATGGCCGCAACCTTGATGGAGGCAAACCAGATTCACATTCCCCGCAGGACTTCACTCAGGCCACGTTGGTCAGCGTCAGCCGTACCATCAGGACCAGCGCCCATTCAGGACCAGCGCCTATTGCCATTGGTCAATGGCGGGCACCCAGCGGTGCATGATGGCGGCCCCGGCAGTGGCTTCCACGCCGGGCACAATTTTCCAGAACCAGGCGTCCAGCCAGCCGATGCTGAAGCCGGCCCACCACCCCAGGGCCTTGTCCACATTGGTGGAAAACGATCCTGTTTCAGGATGGGCCGCAGCCATTTCACCCAGCATCCGCATGACCAGGATGACCAGGATCCCGGCCGCCGCGTAGGCCACCAGAATCCCGGGCCCTGCCTGCTGGATGGCGGCAGCTGATCCTACAAAGAGCCCGGCACCGATGACGCCGGCTACCGTGAGTGGTGTCACGGGGACGACTCAGCCTAAGTCCGGATTTTCCTGTTCCCGTTGTCCATGGCCCCAAAATGTCGTTGCGAAATCTGGTCAAATCCGCTTTAAGGTGCCCAAATGGACACAATTTGTCTACCAGGGGGAAACTATTGGGGTTGCCTCGACGGCTTCACAACATGTGCTTCGTTGCAGTCGTGTGGTCTCCGCCACTGTGCTGCATCCACCCCTGGCCTGCAGGCGGCGGGACCGCTATGCCAGCGGCGAGAGCGCCAGGAAGAACAATGCGCCCAGCGCCAAACACGCGACGGGGGTCGCCAGCCAGGCGAGGGTGATTCGGCCCAGTATGCGCCCATTGGTGGCAGCAAAGCGCTGGTTGGCGCCGGCTCCGGCAATGGCGCCCGTGACGGTGTGTGTGGTGGACAACGGCATGTGCAGGCCAATGGCGCCCACAAACAACAGCCCGGCAGCCACCATTTGAGCCACAAAACCGCGCATGGGGTCGATTCGTACCAGGCGGTGTCCCAAGGTGTAGGAAATCCGCCAGCCGCCGAACAGCGTCCCCGCGGCCAGCAGAACCGCTGTGAAGAGGGGAACCCACAGGGGCACCTCCCCAACCCCAATGGAACCGGCGGCTATGAGCGCAAACAGGACAACCGCCGTCGTGCGCTGGCCGTCCTGGAGGCCATGGCCAAAGGCCACAGCGGCCCCAGCCACGGACTGAAGCTGGCGGGAGCGCCGGTTGACGAGGTGCGGAGCCGTGTTCCGGGCCGCCCAGGACGTGGGGTAGACCGCCACAAAACCAAGCACGAACGCCACCAGGGGCGAGATGAGCAGCGGCAGGAGCACCAGCGCCAGCATGGTGGTGTTGATGCCCTCAAGCGGGGCATGGCCCTTGATCGCCGACCCCAGGGACGCCCCCACCAGCGCGCTGATGAGAGCATGCGTGGAGGAGGATGGGAATCCGCGCCACCACAAGTAGATGCCCCACAGGCTGGCGCCAATGAGCGCCGCGAGCAGCAACAGCAGCCCCACGCTCCCCGGCGGGACCGTGAACAGCTTCTCGGCGAACGTGGCCGTAAGCGCCACGCTGAACAGCGCCCCCACGCAGTTGAACAGGCTGGCCAGCAGCACGGCGACGGAGGGTGTCAGGGCGCGGGTCCGCACGGAAAGGGCGACGGCGGCGGAGGCGTCGCGGAAGCCGTTCAGGAACGCGAAAATCGCTGCCGTGACAATGACGGCACCGAGCAGAAACGCTGTCAAGGTCATGATTCCTTGACGATAATGCTGCCCACCTGGGTGGCAACTGCCCGCATCTGGCGGCTCGCGGACGCGAACTGGTCAGCGAGGGTCTTGTACTTGGCAAAAGTGGTGGGGCTGTGGTCTTTCAGCAGCTCGGCGACCAGGGCCCGGTGGGTGTGGTCTGCCCGCTTGGCCAGCCGCAGGACCTCCAGCCAGTAGTCCTCCAGGCTGTCCAGATCGTTCAGGGAGCGCATGGCTGTGGCTGTGAGTTCTGCCTGCCGGGAGAGGATTTCCAGCTGGTCGCTGACACGCGCGGGAACCCTGTCGAGGATGTAGAGTTCAACCACTTCGGCAGCACCTGTGAGGATCTCGCTGGTCTCGTTCAGCAGCTGGCCTAGGGAGTACAAGTCTTCGCGGGGCAGCGGATTGATGAAGCTGGTGCGCATGGCCGTCAACAATGTGGCGAAGTTGGCCGTGGAAGCTGCCTCTTGCTGGCGCAGGGATTCAGTGAGGGCGGCGAAGTCCGCCCTGTCGGCTCCGAGCAATTCCGCCAGGGTCTGGGTGGCGCTCAGAATGTGTTCGGACATGGTCACGAGCGCTTGAAGCCCTGCGGTCTCCTGGGGAAAAAGTCGAAACTTCACTATGAGGCCTTTGGTGTAGCGGATTCCTGCAAACCGTCAAATTCAGGGCATAAAAGTGGTGTCGAACCGGGAGCGCCTCTCGGCACTGGGCCGCTCTAGGCGGCTATAATATGGAGCCCGGGGGTTCCACGGTTCGACACCGCTTTCAGTCTTCTACGTCCGGCCCCAAGTGTCAACTGGAGGCGTTTTTTCAGTCGAGTTCGCCTTTGCGCCACGACTTGGCGGCGCCCTCGAGATCCTCGGCCGTGCGCACCAATTGATGGGCTTTTTTGGTGAGGGCGGCAGCATGCTCCTCGTGAGCAGCCCCACGTTCAACGGCGAGTGTGGCCTGGCCCAGCGCCACTACCCGGCAAAACGCCGCTGAACGGTCCAGCGCAACGTCAAAGTCGCCGTCGAACGCGCCGGACAGGATGGCGTTGGCCATGGTGGTGATTTCCTCGGCGCCCGGCGGCTCCGCAACACCGGCCACGGCGTTGGCCACCTGGGCTTTTAGCTGGCCGGCCCGGAAGAACACACTGATGCCCTCAGGGTCCTGCAAGGTGGCCGCACGGAGGGCGTACAGGCGCCACAGGGCGCCCGGGAGGGAGCGTGCCGGGCTCGCGGCCCACATCTCGGCAATGGCCTCCAGGCCCTGCTTGTCCGCAAGCTTGACGAGCCGTTTGGTGACCTCCGGGTCATTGCTGGCCCGGCCACTGTGCACCAAGGCCCTCGCGGCAAGATGCGCAGCCTCGGACACGCGTGCCGGATCGATGCCCCCAGCAAAGGCCTCAAAATCGGCAGGTGAAAACGGCACCGGCTTGTGCGGTCGGGGAGTGTTGTTGGCTGGTCGATCATTCATGACACGAACACTACCCCCGCTGCCCTGTGTGGTCGAGGGAACCGGCCCGCTGGCGCCGAAATCCGTGGAATCTGCCCGTGGCGGGTGCCGGTGCGGCGACGCGCAGTCCGGAATCGGGCCCCAATTGCATTCTGGTGCACGCCGTGCGGTAGTCTAATGTGCGACAACTTCTCCACGGATGGATTCATCTTTGCAGCAGTTGCCGCTAGGTCGGGCCTTTAGCTCAGTTGGTAGAGCATCGGACTTTTAATCCGTGGGTCGCGGGTTCGAGCCCCGCAGGGCCCACCGATCTTTGCGAAAAAATGCCGCCGTTTGCGGCAAATGCCACAGTTCAAACTGTGGCAAATGCGTCAAACGGCGGCATTTTTGTGCCCTCATCCGCGGGCCTGCCGGGCCTCAGGAAACGCCCGTGTACCCCCTGGAAGAATCCTCCAGGCCCTGCGCCGAGCCCAGTGCCGCAATGAACTGCGCCGATGTGGTGGGTGTGGAAAACATGGGGTAGTCGAACTTGACGGCCGACTCGCCCTCTTCCACGCTTGTTGCTGCCACAGCATCCGTCAGTGTCACCACGTTGTAGCCGCGCTCATAGGCTGTGCGCATGGTGGACTCAACGCAGCAATTGGTCAAAAATCCTGCCAGTGCAACAGTCTTGATGCCCTTGGCGCGCAGAATGAAGTCGAGGTTGGTGCTGCCGAACGCATCCAGACCACGCTTGCCCTCAATGACAATGTCAGATTCCACGGGGGCAAACCTGTCCATGATTTCAGCGCCCCACGCACCCTTGACGAATGCTGTGGCGTCAACAACGCCCTTGAGAATCCCATAGGGGTGTTTGGAAATCTCGTTGTACCCGGGCGCAAAGCTGATGGGGGAGTGGATGACGGTTGCGCCGGCGGCGCGGGCGGCCGCCAACACTCTCTCGGCATTGTCCAGGGTGCCGTTGGCGTCCATGGAGTCCTTGACGGCGCCGTGCAGAACACCGCCAACAGAGGTGAAATCGTTTTGGAATTCAATGAAAACTACTGCCGTTGAATCGTTGTTCATGGAAAACTCCTTGCAGCCGGGGAAATATCTCATGCCATGGCTGAATCTACAGCCGCCGTGCGCACATTGGTAGGGCCCGGCAAGATGGCAAGATGGTTACATGAGAACAACTGCCCCCGCACTTGCCCTGACCATCGCCGGATCCGAAGCGACAGGCGGTGCCGGCGCCCAGGCCGACTTGAAAACGTTCCAGGAGTTGGGTGTCTTCGGCATCGTCAACCTGACCTGCATTGTGTCCTTTGACCCCAAGGACAGCTGGAACCACCGGTTCATGCCCGTTGACCAGCAGGTCATTGCCGATCAGTTGGAGGCGACGACGGCGGCCTATGGTTCCGCTTCGGGGGCGCCAACGGTGCTGGAAACCGTCAAGATTGGCATGCTGGGCAGCCCGGCCACCATCAGCACAGTGGAAACGGCCCTGAAGGCCGCAGCATTCAAGAACGTTGTCCTTGACCCGGTCTTGATTTGCAAGGGCCAGGAGCCCGGCCACGCCCTGGACACTGACCAGGCCTTGAAGTCCCAGATCCTGCCGCTGGCCACATTTGTCACCCCCAACCACTTTGAGGCGGAGTCCCTCTCCGGGCTGGCGATCAACAACCTCGAGGACCTGAAGGCTGCAGCGCGCAAGATCCACCAGATCAGCGGCGCAGCAGTGCTCGCCAAGGGCGGCGTGCGCCTGGAAGGCGAGGACGCAGTCGAC
This sequence comes from Specibacter sp., assembly GCA_039932175.1. GTDB lineage: Bacteria > Actinomycetota > Actinomycetes > Actinomycetales > Micrococcaceae > Specibacter. The sequence continues at coordinate 10,315 of JBDTQM010000008.1, read as the reverse complement.
GTTTTCTTTGACGGTGAAACCCTCGAGGTGCTCAGCGCCCCCAAGGTGGGCGAGGTGGCCGTATCGGGGGCAGGCTGCTCGCTGGCTGCGGCCGTGACCGCGGAACTGGCCAAGGGGGCCACGCCGTTGGAGGCAGCCCGCACCGCCAAGGCGTTTGTCACCGAGGGCATCAAAAACCGCGTCACGTCCGGCGCGCCGTTCACAGCCCTGTGGCAGGGTGGCGCGGGCGCCTAAACGACTGCCCGGCACACTGTTGCCAGCTTCTGCTCAGTGTGCCAAGCTCACTTTATGAGTGAGTTCGCAGCCCAAGAGTCCGACCCCTTTGACGCCACTGTGCGGATGACGCGCAATGATTCCCGGCACCGCTACGAGCTGTTCGCAGCCGACGATCTGGCAGTGACCCTCACCTTCAAGGATTTGCCCGGGCACATGGACCTCATGCACACAGTGGCGCAGCCCGGATTTGAGGGCCGCGGCCTGGCGAAGATCCTCGCCAGGTACGCCCTCGACGACGTGGTGGCCGCCGGCAAGCGCATCATCCCGCATTGCCCCTACGTGTTGCGGTTTTTGGCCAAGCACCCGGAACCGTACACGCAGTACATCGACTTCCCGCAGGACGCCTAAATGGAGCGCCCCACGGCCCTGATCACGGGCGCCACCTCCGGGCTGGGTGCCGAGTTTGCCCAGCAATTGGGCCGCACACAGCATGACCTGGTGCTGGTTGCGCGCGACGCCACCCGCCTTGAAGCCAAGGCTGTGCGGTTGCGGGCCGACTTTGGCATTCACGTTGAGGTCCTGCCGGCAGACTTGCTCACGGACGACGGCGTTGCCTGCGTCAGCGCGCGGCTGGCGGACACCGGGCGGGGCGTTTCGGTGCTGGTCAACAATGCGGGGTTCAGCCTTGTCGGGGCCTTTGAGAACAACAGTGTTGGGGAAGAAACGGACCACCTGCGCATTCTGGCCCGGACGCCCATGCAGCTCACCCACGCAGCATTGCCGGGCATGCTGGCGCGCGGCCACGGCCGCATCATCAACGTCTCAAGTGTTTCGGCGTTCATTCCGCGCGGCACCTACGGTGCGGCCAAGGCATGGCTGACAAGTTTCAGCCGCTTTGCCAATCTGCGCTACGGGCCCAAAGGGGTAGCTGTGACGGCCCTGTGCCCAGGCTTTGTGCACACCGAATTCCACCAGCGCATGGGAGCCAGCATGGACGGGGTGCCGTCATGGCTGTGGCTCAACCCGGAGCGCGTGGTGCGCGAAGGGCTGGCCGCCAACGCTGCAGGCAGGAGCGTGTCGATCCCGTCCAAACGGTACGCCACGCTGGTTGCCTTGGGCCGCCTGGTGCCGGACAGGATCGCAGCCGCAGCGGGCAATCGCGGACGCTGACTCCGCTGAGCAACTGGCCCGCAGGAAACGCCGAAAATCGCGATTTTGACGCGATTTTGGCCGTGGCGGGCCCACGAGCCCGAGGGTTCCCTGGCCGAGCTTGCGAGGTTAGGGAGGGCGTGGGGCGGGCCAGTTGTGAGGGGAAGTGCGGCTGGGTCAATATCGCGTCAAGAAGGGCCCCTGCGCCGTATGGATCGTGTCAAGAACAGGTTCAGGGGCGCCTTGCGGTGATCTCATGGAAGCTAAGGGAAACGGCGGCCACCAGGACCGCCAACTGAACGTGCCAAGGGAGAGTGGCGAGTATGAAAACCAGCAAAGCGGCCGTGCAGCAACGTGCCGAGATACAGCTGAATCCGGCACCCGCCGGCGGTCTTGTTGCGGTTGACGACTCCGGCGAATTCACCCTGTACCCGACGCCAACGGCACTGCTGCAGGACTTTGAGTACGTGGGTCAGGCCATTTGCATTGTGGGACGGGACGGCTCCGGGTTCCGGCTCCTGCAAGATGCCGACGGCCACCTGGCCCTGGGTGCCGCGCTGGGGCCTGTGGACTTTTCCTGGTTGCGCCAGGCCTGGCTGGAAGCCCATCGGCACAACCCCGGGGACTATCCGCTGCGCCGCTTTTATCCGGCCGGCAGTCAGACACTCCTGGAGGCCATGTTTGAAACCCTGTACCTGGAACACGCCATGGAACCGGTTCAGTGGAACTGTGTGGTTAACGGGAGGGAAACCCACCCGGTGTCGTTGCAGGACATCGACGGCAGCCTGACCAGCAGGAGCCTGGTGGAGCGCGCCCGGGTGCAGGATCCGTTTGGCCACCTGTACCGCCCCGTTCGGGTCCCTGCCGATGGTGCGCGCGGACACAACCGCCACGGGAAAGTCACCATCTTTGTGGAGATTCCCGTGGCGGCTGCGGCAAGCGCTGGGCATCATGACAGCCTGGGGGGTGCCACAGCTGCTAGCTGACTGGCTCCAGCTGGTCGGCTGGCTCCGGCTGGCTGGCTGGCTCCGGCCGGCCCACCGTGACGGGGATTCCGGCGCCGGGAGTTGCCGGCTCGTAGCTGTCGTCGAACGGCAGGTGGTCCATGTCCAGGAACGGGTTCTCATCCTGGGTTGAGACCAGGTCTTGGGCCTCGGCCATGGTGTCCACGCTGGGCATGGAGCCCGGCAGCGGTCGTTGCGCAGATTCCCGCAGGAAGTAGATTGCGATGGTTCCGATGGCAGAGGTGAGCATCAGGTAATACGCCGGCATCATTTCATCCCCTGTGAGCTTGATCAGCCCGGCCACAATGAACGGCGTGGTGCCGCCAAAGATGGCCACAGAGAAGTTGTAGGCAATCCCCATGCCGCCGTAGCGGCTGGAGGTGGGGAACAACGCGGGCAGGGAGGACGCCAGGTTGGACACGTAGAACGTGACCGGGAAGGCGACCAGGGCCAGGCCAAGCATCGTTGACCAGATTTCACCGACGCTGATCAGCATGAACGCCGGCAGGGCCAGCACCACCGTACTGATGGAGCCGATCCACAGCACCGGGCGGCGCCCGATCTTGTCGGAGAGCTTGCCCGTCAACGGAATGCACACGGCCATGACGACCAGCACGGGGATTGTCAACAAGGTTCCGTGGAGGGGATCGTACCCCTTGGACTCAGTCAGGTACGTGGGCATATAGGAGGTGAGCGCGTAGCCAACGGTGTTGGCCGCAGCGGCCAAAATCATGGCCAGAACAATCTGGCGCCAGTAAACCTTGACCAGCCTGATGGGGCCGTTTGAGGTGTCCTCGTCGGCGGTCACGGCAGACTTCGCTGCGGCTTCCTGGGCATCCAGGGTGGCCTGGAACTGGGGCGATTCCTCAATCTTGTTCCGGAAGTAAATGGCAATGAGGCCCAGCGGTCCGGCGATCAGGAAGGGGATGCGCCACCCCCATTCCTCCATGGCGGCCTGGCCGAGTGTCATTTGCAGGACTGAGACCATGGCGGCGCCCAAGGCGAAGCCAATGTAACTGCCCATGTCCAGGAAACTTGCGAAGTAGCCGCGGCGCTTGTCCGGGGCGTATTCGCTGACAAACGTCGTGGCACCTGCGTATTCGCCGCCTGTGGAGAAGCCCTGGACCAGCTTGAGCAAAACCAGCAGGGCAGCTGCCCAGATGCCGATCTGTGCGTAGCCGGGCAAAAGGCCCACAGCGAATGTTGATGCCGCCATGATCATCAGCGTGGTGGCCAGCACTTTTTGCCGGCCGATCTTGTCTCCGAGCCAACCGAAGACCACGCCACCCAGGGGGCGGGCCAGGAAGGTTGCTGCGAACGTTCCCAGCAGGAACAGGGTTTGTACTGACTTGTCGGCTTCCGGCAGGAAGACCGGCCCCATCGTGGTGATGAGGTAGCCGAACACGCCGACGTCGTACCATTCCATCGTGTTTCCCACGACTGTGCCGTGGATGGCTTTTTTCAGCATGGGCTGGTTGACGACGTTGATGTCATCTACGGCCAGCCGCCGTCTTTTGAGTTTGGGCAGACTTTTCAGTGGTGGCAAACGGGGCAATTTTGGCCTCGTTTGCAAACGTTCTGCGGTGTCCTTGACACCATTTTCCGGTTGAATCACGCTTCGGTCTTTAGGCATTTGTACGTCCCCTTACGGAGGTCATTTGCTTGCGACTTTCTGCTGCATCGCTAAGGGCAGACTATAAATTCTAGCAGATGGACTAATTTAGGGTCCGAAAGAGACCTTGCCCACACGCCAAAAAACCCTTGAAAATCCGCGGATTTAACGGCTTTCAAGGGCTTATTTGGTACATAGAGGCTAAAACTTTGCCGGCTTAATGCCGTGCAATTCAGGCGTCGTGGTCGGTCTCCAAAATGCGCACCAATTGGTCCAGGGACTCGCCCGCGGAATCGTTCTCGGTGCGCAGCACAACAACCTCCCCGTGCTCCACGCCAAGGCTCATCAGAGCCAACATGCTGTCGGCATCCACAGCGTCCTCGGCGGGCTCGCCGACGCGGGCAATGGTCACCTCAAAATCGAGGTCGCCGGCGGCCTCGGCAAAGATCGAGGCGGGGCGGGCATGCAGCCCGACGGAGCTGGCAATGGTGGCTGTACGTTCAATCATTTTTCTCTCCAATACTTGTGTGAAAGGTGGTTGGGCTTGGTCCCGGGGAGGGTTAGAGGCCCAGTTCGGCCAGGGCAGGAAGTGCGGCCCTGACCAGTTCGCGAGCCTCTGCAGCAGATGCCGCGGCCACTGCCTGGTCCGCCAGCTGGCGTGCCTGCTCCATCGTGACGGTGCGCAGGACGGCGCTGACGGCGGGGATGGCGCGTGCCGTCATGGACAGGCTGCTGACGCCCAGTCCGGCCAGTACGACGGCGAGGGCCGGGTCGGCGGCTGCCTCACCGCACACGCCCACCGGTTTGGGTGCGGAGTCCTCAGTGGCCAGGGCGGCCGAGTGCCTTGCCTGGTCCTTGGCGCCATTGACCGTTGCCTGCACCAACGCCAGCACAGCCGGCTGCCAAGGGTCATTCAGTGCCGCCAGGGGGCCCAGCTGCCTGTCGGCCGCCATGGCGTACTGGGTCAGGTCGTTGGTGCCAAGGCTGGCAAATTCAACCCGGTCCAGCAGGTGGCGTGCGGTGAGAGCTGCCGAGGGGACCTCCACCATGACGCCGGGTGTGTGCAGCCCGGCAACGGCGCACATGGCGGCAAAGTCGGCGGCCTCGGCGGGTGTTGAAATCATGGGAGCCATGACCCACACCACTGCCGCGGATTGCTGTGCGGCGTCGGCAATGGCTGCCAGCTGGCGGGCCAGAACGCCCGGCGTGGTGCTGTCCGTCCGGTAGCCGCGAACACCCAGTGCGGGATTGGGTTCGGTGGAATCGGTGAGGAACGGCAGGGGCTTGTCGGCCCCGGCGTCGAGGGTGCGGACCACCACTTTCTTGCCGGGGAAGGCATCAAAAACACCCTTGTAGGCGGCGACTTGTTCATCATGGCCGGGCTCGGTGTCGTGACCCAGGAAGCAGAACTCGGTGCGCAAAAGACCCACGCCCTGCGCACTCGCAGCAGCCGCCGCCTGCGCATCCTTGGCGCCGCCAACATTGGCCAGCAGCGCCAGCGGGGTGCCGTCGGCAAGCTGCCCTGCACCGTCAAAGACGCTCAACAAGGTGGCCTGCTCGGTCCACTTTTGGGCTGCCGCCGCTTCGCTCTGGCCGGGATTGGTGGAAATGCTTCCCGCCGCGCCGTCCACAAAGACGAGCTCGCCGTCGGCCAGTTCCGTCACGCCGCGCGCGGCAACCACTGCCGGCAGGCCCAGACTGCGGGCAATGATGGCCGTGTGCGACTGGGGGCCGCCGCCGGCGGTGACCAGGGCAATGACCTTTGCGGGGTCAAGGGTTGCCGTATCCGCCGGGGCCAGATCTTGGGCAACCAGGATGAAGGGAACCGGCGAATCCGGGATTTCCGGGGCAGGGACCCCGCGCAGGGCGGCAACAATGCGGGAGCGGACATCGAGGACGTCGTGGGACCGTTCAGCCATGTACCCGCCCAAACTGATGAGCATGGCGGCAACGGCGTCCCCGGCGTCCCAAATGGCGCGTTCGGCGGACAGGCCTGTCTTGATGAGCTTGACGGCGGCCTTGATCAGCATGGGGTCAGTGGCCATCAAGGCTGTGGCCTCCAGCACAGCCTTGCCGTCGCCGGTTGCCCGGGCGGCGCGCTCCAGCAGGGTCGCCCTGACGCTTGCACCCGCCTCCTTGAGGTTGGCGGCGGCAGTCTCGGCCGACGTCGAACCATCCAACTTTTCGCCTGCGGGAGGTGCACTCAACGCAGGGGCCATGATCCGAACCGGGCCCACCACGCGTCCCGGGGTGACGCCGACGCCAACATAGCTTTGCATAAGGCTTCCTTTGAAAGTCATTGCCGGCGCCTAGCTGGACTGGCCGACGAGTTGCGTTGTGGCAACACTATCAATGGGCTTGCGCACGGCCCAGCGTTTGAGCCCCACAACTGCGAATGCCGAGATGACGGTTCCCACGGCGATGGACAGGGCGAACATGCCCAGGTTGCCGATGGCGAAGAACACGAAGAATCCGCCGTGGGGAGCCTGCGAGGTCACGTGGAATGCCATGGTCATGGCACCTGTGACGGCGCCGCCAAGCATTGCTGCCGGGATGACGCGCAGGGGATCGGCCGCCGCGAACGGGATGGCGCCCTCGGAGATGAACGATGCGCCCAGCAGCCAGGCGGCCTTGCCATTTTCACGCTCGGCCAGGGAGAAACGCTTCTTGTCGATGGTGGTGGCCAGGGCCATCGCCAGCGGGGGAACCATGCCGGCGGCCATGACAGTTGCCATGATTTCCCAGGGGGCCTGGTTGGCAATGCTGCCCGCGCCCAAACCGGCCACGGCAAAGGCGTAGGCCACCTTGTTGACGGGGCCGCCCAAATCGAAGCACATCATGAGGCCAAGAATGATGCCCAGCACCACTGCGGATGCCCCTGTCATGCCCGTCAGCCAGCTGTTCAGGGCCACTGTGAGAGCAGCGATCGGGGAGCCAAGGAACATGAGCATGGCACCTGAGGCGATGATGGAACCAAGCAGCGGGATGATGACCACCGGCATGAGCCCGCGCAGCCAGCGCGGCACCTTCCAGCTGCCGATCCAGTAAGCGGCCAGTCCGGCCAGGATGCCGCCCACCAGGCCGCCGAGGAAGCCGGCGCCCATGAAGACTGCAATGGCGCCGGCCGTGAATCCTGGCGCAATGCCGGGCCTGTCAGCAATTCCGAAAGCGATGTAGCCAGCCAGTGCGGGGACCAGGAAGGCCATGGACAGGCCGCCGATCTTGAACATGACGGCACCCAGATATGCTCCGAGCGGACCCAAGGCCTGGGCGGGGATATCCGTGGGCAGGTTCGCCAGGCTGTTGGAGGTGAGGATCTTGTCCGCGAAGTCCGGGATGTCGAAGCCGCCCAGCAGGAAGCCGAGCGCGATCAGCAAGCCGCCACCGGCCACAAACGGGATCATGTAGCTGACGCCCGTGAGCAGGACCTTCTTCACTTTGGTGCCAAGGTGCTCATTGGCGGCGCCGGCCTTTTGTTCGGCTGTTTCCTCGGCGCCAAAGTGCGGCACCCTGTGCGCGTTCGGATCCGTGGCGGCCGCAAGGGCTTCCTGGATCATCTTGGCCGGCTCGTCAATGCCGCGCTTCACAGGGGCGTTGATGACCGGCTTGCCGGCAAATCGCTCCTTGCCGCGAACATCCACGTCCACGGCGAAGATCACTGCATCCGCTGCGGCAATGACTGCCGGATCCAGCGGGGTCACGGCACCCGATCCCTGCGTTTCAACCTGCAGGTCAATGCCGGCTTCCTGGGCGGCCAGTACAAGGGAATCGGCGGCCATGTAGGTGTGGGCAATGCCTGTGGGGCACGCCGTCACGGCAACCAGGCGCAACGGGTGAGGAGCCGCAGCCCCGGCTTCATCGCCATGGGGGGTCCCGCCCGGCAACTGCGAAGCCGGCGGGACTTCACTCACCGGCGCAGCGCTTGCCGAGACAGGCGGCTGCGCCTTTGGCTTGTCGGCCAGCGCCTCGTCCACGAGGGCTACGATTTCGGCCGGTGTTGCTGCGGCGCGCAGGGCAGCCGTGAAGTCCTTTTTGATGAGGGACCGGGCCAGCTTGGAGAGCAGTTTCAGGTGCGCGTTGTCCGCACCTGCGGGGGCTGCAATGAAGAAGATGATGTCTGCCGGGCCGTCTTTGGCACCGAAATCGACTGCGGGGTTCAGGCGTGCCATGGCGAGGGTGGGTTCCAGGACGGCCTCGGAGCGGCAGTGCGGGATGGCAATGCCGCCGGGAACGCCTGTGGCGGTTTTTTGCTCGCGGGCCAAGGCGTCGGCGAACAGGCCTTCAACGCCTGAGGCACGCCCTGTTCCTGCGATTAGTTCGGCGAGGTGGCGGATGACGTCTGTGGTGTTCGTGCCCAGATTGGCGTCTAGGAGCACCAGATCGGTAGTGATAAGAGTTGTCATGTCAGATCTCTTCGGCTGAGGCCAAGGCCGTCACGGTGACGGCGGCGGGGGTGGTTTGTGCAAGGGCCGGAACCATGGTTCCGGGGAGAGAAGCTGCGGCCGCCCCATGGGCCACTGCTTGCTGCAGGCAGGCTTGGGCGGTGTCCCCGCGCAAGGTGCTCAGCAGATATCCGGCGAGGGCGCTGTCGCCGGCACCGACTGTACTTTTTGCTTCAATGGCCGGGCCGCGGCCATGCCAACTGCCTTCCTGGGTGACCAGGACGGCTCCATTTGAACCAAGGGTGGCCAGGACTGCGCCAACTCCCCGGCTGACCAGGGCGGACGCTGTGCCCGCGGCCAGGGCCGGATCGGATTCCAGCTCGGCTCCGTTGCCGGTGCCCGTCAGCTCGGCCAGCTCTTCACCATTGGGTTTGATGAGGTCCGGGGAGCTGCGCAGGCATTCGCGCAAGGGTGCGCCGGAGGAGTCAACAGCAATCCTCGGCGCGTTCGCACCGTACGCTGCACGCACCGCGTCAATGACGTGGGCGTAAAAATCAACAGGCACTCCGGGCGGGAGCGAGCCGGCCAGCACCAGCCAGGCGGCGCCGTCGGACTTTTCAACCGTGAGCCTCAACAAGGCCTCGAGCTGCCCGGCAGTGAGAGCGGGGCCGGGCTCGTTGACCTTGGTGGTGGTCCCGTCGGGCTCGGTGATGGCCACGTTGCTGCGCAGCGCCGCGCCAATGGGGAGGGTCAGGTGCGGGATGTCTTCCACGGCCAGGGCGCGGACCACGGCGTCGTCCGCATCCCCCGGCAGCAAGGCGAGGGCCGCGATGCCGGAGGCGGACAGGGCCCGGACAATGTTCACGCCCTTGCCACCGGGGTGCTGGGAGGCCGAAATTGCGCGCTGCACCTCGCCGCGTTCCAGAGGCGCGGACAGCTCAATGGTCCTGTCAAGGCTGGGATTGGGGGTCAGGGTGAGGATCATGCGATCACCACATCAACGCCGGCGGCGGCCAAGGCGGCGCCGAGCTCTGGGGACGGTTCGGAGGTGGTGATCAAGGTGTCAATCTCCTCAAGGGTTGCGAAGCGGACAAGAGTTTCGGCGCCAAGTTTGGAGGCGTCGGCCAGGACCACAACTTGGCGGGCCGCCCTGACCATGGCAGTTTTGGTTGCTGCCTCAACGGGGTCGGGGGTGCTCAGGCCAAAGTCGGAGTGGATGCCGTTGGCGCCGATGAAGGCGATGTCGGGGCGCAGTGCGCCCAGCTGTTCGGTGGCGCGGGCGCCAACCACTGCACTGGTCAGGCCCCTGACGCGACCGCCCACAATGTCCAACAGGAGGTGCTTGTTGGTGCTCAATGAGGCGGCGGTGGGCAGGGAGTTGGTGATGACAAGCAATTCATCCCCTGCGTTGACGGGGGCCCAGGTGCTCAGCTTGTCGGCGAGGGCGGCGGTGGTGGTGCCGGAGTCCAGCAGAATGGAGGCCGTGGGCGCGTGGGGAATGAGCGCCATGGCTGCGGTGGCTATGCGTTGTTTCTCATCCAGGCGCTGGCCCTGGCGTTCCGTCAGGCTCAGTTCCGAACGGGTGAACCTGTCAACGGCCACGGCGCCGCCATGGACGCGGCGCAGCTGCCGGGATTCCTCCAAGGTGGCGAGGTCGCGGCGCACTGTTTCCTGGGTGATGGAGAACAGTTCGGCCAGCTCATTGACACCAACCCGGCCCTGGCCGCTGACGAGTTCGGCGATCCTCTGGTGCCGTTCCTCTGCAAACATGCCGATTCCTTTCACAGCTTCAAGCGATGCGCGTGACGGGCGTCACGATATTGCTTTACATGACTGTATCTGCGTTTATCTTTGCTTGTCAACATTTTTCCCACATAAACACAGAAGGGTGTGGGAAGGCGGGTGGGGCCGGTCTGCCCGCGCGCTTTAACGGCTCGCCTGCGCTTTGGCGG
>JBDTQM010000007.1:0-40031 GCA_039932175.1 Specibacter sp. | reverse complement strand
GCCGCCTCCCCAAAAGGAAACGGCCGTCTGTTGTTACCGGATGGGCCCACGCTTGCCAGGTTCCCAAAAAATCGCGACAGCGATTTTTTGGGCCGGCAGGTGGGGACTATGCGTTGCCGTCGAACAGGCTGGTTACTGAGCCGTCCTCGAAGACTTCCTTGATGGCACGGGCCAGCAACGGTGCAATGGAGAGCACCGTCAGTGTGGGGAAGCGCTTCTCCTCCGGGATGGGCAAGGTGTTGGTGACAACCACCTGGCGGGCGCCACAGTTGGCCAGGCGCTCGGCGGCCGGATCGGAGAAGATGGCGTGCGTTGCGGCGATGATGACATCCTTGGCGCCGGCATCCTTGAGAACACGGACGGCGCCGGCGATGGTTCCACCGGTGTCGATCATGTCATCGATCAAAACGCAGGTGCGTCCCTTAACCTGCCCCACAACAGTCTTGGAAACGGCCTGGTTGGGCACTGTCAAGTCACGTGACTTGTGCACGAAGGCCAGTGGCGCCCCACCCAGGCGCTCGGCCCACTGCTCAGCCACGCGCACACGGCCGGTGTCAGGCGAGACCACAGTGACGTCGTCGTCCCCCACGATGGTGCGAATGTGATCAGCCAGCAACGGAATCGCGAACAGGTGGTCAACGGGGCCGTCGAAGAAGCCCTGAATCTGCGCGGTGTGCAGGTCAACGCTCATGATGCGGTCCGCACCGGCCGTCTTATACAGGTCGGCCACCAGGCGGGCCGAGATCGGCTCGCGGCCACGGCCCTTCTTGTCCTGGCGCGAGTACGGGTAGAACGGCGCCACCACTGTGATGCCGCGGGCCGAGGCCCGCTTCATGGAGTCAACCATGATCAGCTGTTCCATGAGCCAGTTGTTCAACGGGGCCGGGTGGGCCTGGATGATGAACACTTCCTTGCCGCGCACGCTCTCGCCGGAACGGACGTAGATTTCCCCGTTGGCGAAGTCGTAGGCAGACATCGGCAGCAGTTCCGTGTCCAGGCAGCGCGCCACTTCTTCAGCCAGCTCGGGGTGGGCGCGGCCTGATGCCAACACCAGTTTCTTGTCGACGTTGTGGCTAAGTTCGCTCATGGGTTCGCTTTCTCGCAATGGTGGGGTAGTTGAGAAGTCTTAGTTGCCGGCGTTTTCAGCCGCTTGCGCCGGAATGCTGCCGGGGCGCTTGGCCACCGTCCAGCCTTCGGCGTTGCGCTGTGGGGCCACGGTCATGCTCAAGGCACCCGCGGGAACGTCCTTGCGCACAATGGCGCCGGCACCGGTGAAGGCACCGTCGCCAACAGTTACCGGGGCCACGAACACGGTGTTGGAACCTGTGCGCACGCCCGAGCCGATGATGGTGCGGTGCTTGTTGACGCCGTCGAAGTTGGCCGTAATGTTGCCGCAGCCAATGTTGGTGTCCTCGCCGATCTCAGCGTCTCCGGCATAGCCCAGGTGCGACAGCTTGGAACCGCGGCCGATGGTGACGTTCTTGGTCTCGTAGAACGCGCCAATCTTGCCGTCCGCGCCCAGCACGGTGCCCGGGCGCAGGTAGGTGAACGGCCCCACATGGGCACCCTCACCGATGATGGCGCCGGAGCCGTGGGTGCGGGTTACTTCCGCCCCTGCCGCGATCTGAACATCGGTGAGTGTGGAGTCGGGGCCTACGACGGCGTCGCGCGCCACAGTGGTCTTTCCGTGCAGCTGGGTGCCGGGCAGGATGGTGACGTCCTCGTCGAGCTGCACAGTGGAATCGATCCAAGTGGTGGCGGGGTCCACGATGCTGACACCGGCGCGCATCCACGCTTGAACAATGCGGTGGTTGTGTTCGGCGCCGAGCGCGGAGAGCTGCACGCGGTCGTTGGCGCCTTCAACCTGCCAGCGGTCCGTTGTGGAGACTGCGGCCACCCGGCCGCCGTCGGCCCTGGCCAGGGCCAAAACATCCGTCAGGTACATCTCGCCCTGGTTGTTGTCGGTGGTGACGTTCCTCAGCGCCTTGCGCAGGACAGCGGCGTCGAACGCATAAATCCCCGAGTTGATCTCGCGGATTTCACGTTCGGCATCCGTGGCGTCCTTGTGCTCGCGAATGCCCAACACGGTGCCGTCTGTTTCGTCGCGCAGGATGCGGCCGTAGCCGGCGGCGTCGTCCAGGACTGCCGTCAAGACCGTCACGGCGTTGTTGTCTGCTGCATGGGTGGCAACCAGTTCGGCCAGCAGTTCAGTGGTCAGCAAGGGAACATCGCCATAGGTGACAACCACTGTGCCGGTGACTTCCGCGTCGGCATCCAGGGCATCCAGTGCCTGCTGGACAGCGCGGCCGGTACCGGGGACTTCATCCTGGTCCACGATCTGGGCGTCGGCATCCAGTTCAGCAATGTGGCCGGCTACAAGGTCACGCTCGTGGCGGACCACTACGGCAAGCTTTGCGGGGAACAGGCCCTTGGCCGCTGCCAGGGCATGGCCCACCATGGAAATTCCGCCGAGGGGATGGAGGATCTTGGGTGTGCGGGACTTCATTCTGGTGCCAGCTCCGGCAGCCAAGACGATGACAGCTGCCGGAATTTCGGTGGGGATTGCTTGGGGGCTCACTAAGTGGCACTCCTGCCCGGACCAGAGTCCGTTTAAAACGTACGCAATGGGAAACTATTCCATGGTACCTGCTCGGGCCTTGTGCCAGATCTCTTACAAAAGTGGTTCCGCCCATAGGATTCGAACCTATACTCCACAGCTCCAAAGGCTGGGGTGCTGCCATTACACCAGGGCGGACCGTGCGCTACATGCTCTCGCTGGAAGCTCACGAGAATATAGTGTGCCACGCCGGTGGCGTATTTCGCGACTTGAGAGCCACTGTGGCGGGCAAATTTTTAGCGCCACGTGTCAAATCTCACAGTACTTGCAGTGCACGGACGGGGCTCTGCTACTTCTGCGCGCCATCGCGGGCGAATGTTGCGCCACTCTCACAGCTGCGCAGCATCCGCAGCTAATGGTGCGCAGCTGCAATAGTGGCCAGGGCTTGCCGCACCCAATCAAGCATGACATCGGGGAAGTACATTGCTGTGCTTGCCTTGATGTGCAGGGTGGGGATGCCTTTGACGGTGAGCACATTGCCGCGCCGCAGATCTTCCGACCAGGCTTGCGGGTCGTTGTGGTATTTTTCCCCGTCAATCTCCAGGCCAAGCACGCCGTCCACGAGCGCGTCCAGATGGCCCATGCCGGCAATGGCGGCTTGGCCCTGCACGTTGAACCCGGCTTGGCGCAGGTGATAGCGGCCACAAGTTTCAGCAATGGACATCGATTGCGGGTCAATCAAGTCAATGATGCGGCGCATCCGCCCGTCTTTGTTCCTCGTGAACACCCGCCGAAGTTGCGAGATGGTGCACTTCTTGAGCACCACAGCCGACTCAACCACGCAGAGCGCCTCAAGGTCCGAGCCACACTGAACGCAATGTCGCAGGAAGTCCCAGAATGTCAGCCTGCCCTTGACCCGGTGAACCACACACCCGATGACGGCACGCCCATGGGCTGTTGCAACATGGGGGATCGCCGGTGGATGCAATACCCACAATCCCAGCGCCTCAGCCCGGCTGTAGCAGTCAAGGCTCGCCTGGTTTGCAGCCAAATGAACATCCAAGGCAGTGGCGTCCGGCAGCGCATACACACCGCGGGCAATCTGGCTCACCGTCCCGGCAGCCAGCGCCTGCTTGAGTTGCCAATCCGTCAGCCCGCGTGCCAGCAGGATCTTGCGCCTGCCCGTGCGCCCCAACGAGGCCAAGACGTCTTCAACTGATTTCATGGAACAAGCGTGAGCCAAAAAACAGGGCGGCGGCAGCCCCGGCGTCGTCAATGTGGACAATCAGCCGGGGCCACCCGCTTGTGCAGGAATGACTGCCTTGATGCTGCGCACCATCGCTTGCACATGCTGCGCCACTGTCACAGCTGCGCAGCATGGGATCTTGATGCTGCGCAGAAGCGTGTTACTCCAGGACGGCTGAGGCTTCCAGCCACTCCAGTTCCAGGCCCTCACGCTCGGCCGCAAGCTTGGCCAGCTTGGCTTGGAGGTCGCCCAGGACGTCATATTCGCCAACATGGGCCGCCATCTTCTCGTGCAGCTTGGCCTCGGCGGCGGAATTCTTGCCCAGCTGGCGCTCCAAACGATTCAGCACCTTGCGGGCATCACGCTTTTCCCCCTCCGTGGGGCCGGACGGCGCAGCTGCCGCGACCGGGGAGGAAGAGGAAGGCGCCAGGCCGGCGTTCTCGCGCAGTTCCAGGTACTGGTCCACGCCGCCGGGCAGCCCGCGCAGCAAGCCGTCCCCCAGCAACGCCATCTGGTGGTCGGTGACGCGCTCCAGCAGGTACCGATCGTGCGAGACCACAACCAGTGTTCCGGGCCAGCCGTCAAGCACATCCTCCACGGCGGCCAGGGTGTCGGTGTCGAGGTCGTTGGTGGGCTCATCAAGCATGAGCACGTTCGGCTCCCCCACCAGCAGGCGCAGCAGCTGCAAACGCCTGCGCTCACCGCCGGAGAGGTCCTTGACCATGGTCCACTGCTTGTCCTTGGTGAAGCCCAGCTGCTCCACGAGCTGCCCGGCCGTCATGTCCTTGCCGCCCACCTCAAAGGAACGCTTTTCGCGCTCGATGACCTCGATGACGCGCATGTTCAGGACGTCGTCGAGCTCCTTGACCTCCTGGGTCAGCACGGCTGTCTTCACGGTTGAGCCGCGCTTGACCTTGCCGGCCGATGGCGGGATCTCACCGTTGAGCAGCTGCAGCAAGGTGGTCTTGCCGGCACCGTTGACGCCGACCAGGCCCAGACGCTCCCCCGGAGCCAGGCGCAGGGTGATGTTGTTGAACAGTTCCTTCTCGCCGTAGCTCAGGGACACGTTTTCCAGGTCAATGACGTCCTTGCCCAGGCGGGCCGTGGCCATTTTGGACAGGGCAACGGTGTCGCGCGGCTCAGGGACGTCCGCAATGAGGTCGTTGGCGGCCTCGATGCGGAACTTGGGCTTGGCCGTGCGGGCCGGGGCGCCGCGGCGCAGCCAGGCCAGTTCCTTCTTGACAAGCTGGACGCGCTTGGACTCCATCACGGACGCAGACCTGTCGCGCTCGGCGCGGGCAAGCACATAGGCGGCGTAACCGCCGTCGAACGGGTCAATGATGCCGTCGTGGACTTCCCAGGTGCGGGTGCACACCTCATCCAGGAACCACCTGTCGTGGGTGACCACAACGAAGGCACCTTCGTTGGCACGCCAGCGCGCCTTGAGGTGCCTGGCCAACCAAGCCACGCCTTCCACGTCGAGGTGGTTGGTGGGCTCATCGAGCATGATGACGTCGTCATCGCCAATGAGCAGCTTGGCCAGGGCCACGCGGCGCTTCTGCCCGCCGGAGAGCGAGTGGATGTTGGCGTGCCAGTCGACCTCGCCCACCAGGGCGCCCATGATTTCGCGGATCTTGGGGTTGGAGGCCCACTCGTGGTCGGCCGCCTCACCCACAATGGCGAAACCAACGGTGTCTTCGCCGTCAAGCACGTCGGTCTGGTCCAGGTAGCTGACCTGGACGCCGCCGCGCACGGTGACGCGGCCGGAATCCGGACTCTGCCGCCCGGCCAACAGGCGCATCAGCGTGGACTTGCCGTCGCCGTTGCGCCCCACAATGCCAATGCGGTCACCTTCTTCCAAGCCGACACTGACACCGTCGAGGACGGTTCGGGTGGCGAAGGCGACGCTAAGATTTTCCCCGCCAAGCAAATGAGCCACGTGGTACCACTTTCCTTACAACAATTATTAAGAGGACAAAAATTTAGGGGATGATTGCGGCGCCGTGCACGGGGCCTTCCACAGCCCACGCCTGGTGGCCGTGCTCGGCCAACGCTGCGGCGAGGTCGGCGGCGTCGTCCGCATCCGCCGCGAGAAACGCCAGGGTGGGGCCGGAACCGGAAACCAGGGACGCCAGCGCACCCAGCTCGTCCCCCAGGGCCAGCACCTCGCTCAGGGACGGTGCCAAACTTTCCGCCGCGGCCGCCAAATCGTTGCGCAGGAACGGTGCCAGGGCCTGCGGATCCCCGGCCCGCAAGGCCGCCAAAACCCCTGCATCAACCTGCTGCGGCTCGCCCGCTTCAAAGCCGGACGCTTGGCGCAGGGCGTCAAGGGTGCCGTAAACAACCGGCGTGGACAGCCCAAAGTCCGCCGGCACCAAAACCCAGTGCAGGGGTGTGGGCGCCAAGGCTGCCGTGAGCCTGTCGCCGATGCCAAGCCCGACGGCGGCACCGCCCAACAGTGCAAACGGTACGTCGGCACCGAGTTCGGAGCCCAGTTGTGAGAGTTCCTCACGGGAGAGTCCCGTGTGCCACAGGGCATCGCAGGCCACCAGCGTGGCTGCGGCGTCTGCCGAGCCGCCGCCCATGCCGCCGGCGATGGGAACGTGCTTGGTGATCTCAATGTGCACGCCGCTGGGGTTTGCGCTGATGTCCGCCACGAGCAGCGCTGCCTGGACCACAAGGTTGCTCGGATCCAGCGGAATCGTGGCCAGGGCGGCAGGATCCAGTGTGCTTCCCGCACCGATGCTCACGGTGATGTCGCTGGCGTCCGTGCCGGGCTTGACCGTGACCACCACTTCTTCATACCGTGACACAGCCAGATAGGTGCTGGCCACCCCGTGGTAGCCGTCATCCCTGAGCGGGCCCACCTTAAAGAAGGCATTGATTTTCCCCGGCGCCCGGACCTTGACGCGGCGCGGACGGGCAGCCCACAAGGGGTCGTTGGCAAAATAGTCGGCCTCGCCAGGCTGCTCCTGCCCGCGTGCCGCGCCGGCATCCTTGGACGGGCCGGCGGCCTTGTTGGAGGGATCCATGGTCAGACCGTAGCGGAAATCTTGGCTTCGGCGATGCGCGCATAGGCACTCACATCAATGACCTCGCCGCGGGCGCTGGGATCCACTCCTGCATGGCGCAGGTACGCTTCAGCCTGCGCCGCACCGCCGGCCCAGCCTGCCAGCGCCGCCCGCAGTGTCTTGCGGCGTTGGGCGAATGCTGCATCAATGACGGCGAAAACTTCTTCCCGGCTGGCGTGGGTCTCCGGCGGCTCGCGGCGGGTGAACTCCACCAGGCCGGAGGAGATCTTCGGGGCCGGCCAAAACACGTTCATGCCAATGACGCCGGCCTTGCGCATCTGCGAATACCAGGCACCCTTGACCGAGGGCACCCCGTACGTCTTGGACCCGGGGCCGGCCACCATGCGGTCAGCCACTTCATCCTGGACCATGACCAGCCCGTGCCGCAGGGAGGGGAAATGTTCCAGCAGGTGCAACACCACGGGAACTGCAACGTTGTACGGCAGGTTCGCCACCAGCGCCGTGGGTTCGGCAGGCAGCTCGGTGACGCGCATGGCATCGGAGAGGACGACGTCGAGGTTTCCCGCCAATGCGGGGCGGAACGCGGCAACCGTGGAGGGCAGCTTCGCCGCCAGCACGGGATCAATCTCAACAGCCACCACGCGGGCGGCGGCATCGAGCAGGCCCAGGGTCAGCGAGCCCAGGCCGGGGCCCACCTCCAGGACTGTCTCGTTGGGGTCAACCTTGGCTGCGGCCACAATTCGCCGGATGGTGTTGCCGTCAATGACAAAGTTCTGTCCCAGTGTTTTAGTGGGACGAACACCAATCTCCTCCGCAAGGCGGCGGATCTCGGTGGCACCCAGCAGTGGCTGGGTTGCGGGGCTGGGCTCGGGTGCGGTCACTAAATAATCGTAGCCGCTATTAACGCACTCACTCCCCTGCTGGTGTGAAAACCGGCAAGGGAGTGTGTGATTGGGACTGCATTTGCGTTCCTGGCATCAGCCTGCGGCGTGTGCACAGCCCCACGGCTGCAGGCCGCGCTCGGCGTAAACCTTGTTCGCGATGGCGATCTGCTGGGCCTTGGTGGCCAGGCTGGCGTTGGGGGCGTAAGCTCCGCCGCCGGCACTGATCCAGGTGCCAATGTCGAACTGCAGGCCGCCGTAGTAGCCGTTGCCCGAGTTGATGGACCAGTTGCCCGTTGACTCACACTGGGCAATGGCATCCCACATGGCCTCATTGGACATGGCCGGGGCCTTGGCGCCCGTGTTGCTTGCGGCGCTCTCTTCCGCCTTCGGTGCCGGCGTGGGCTTTTCCACGGGGCGTTCCTTGCTGCCCACCGAGATTTGGGCGGCAACCGGGGCCACCACCACCTTGGAACCGGTCTCGGTGCGGCTGACCACGGCGCCGTCAACAGTGACAGTCCTGAACGTCTTTTCCAAGGAGCCGGCAACCCCTGCACGGGTGGTTTTCTTCTCACCCTTGAAAAGGGCGCCGTCCACTTTTTGTTCGGATTCGAAAGGCACTGCTTCGGTAACCTTGGCTGTGCCCAGGGTGTTCACACGGGTCACCTTGACCACCATGTTCTCCACCACGGCGGCCACACCGGGAACGGAAACCTGATCCGTGGGGGCCAGCTTCAGGCCGGCCTCGGCGAGGACGGCAGAAACGTCTTTCGCAGTGGTGGTTTTGACGCTCTTCTTGCCGTCGGCGACCAGGGTGACCTGCTTGGGGGTGATGATGCTGATGTCACTGGAATTTGCCAGCAAGGTGTCCGCCGGGGCTGAAAGGCGTGCGTTGGCGGCGATGCCCAATTGGCTGATCAAACCGCTGATCTTGGTGGAGGTGGTGGTGACAGTTTGTTCTGCACCATCCAGGCTCACGGTAATGTCTTTGGCCGTGTTGACGGTGACAACGTCACCGTCTGCAACAGCCTTGTCCAGCGCGGGGCTGACGTGGTCTTCTCCGGTCACTGCCACATCTGCACCCTTGAGTACATCTGCCACGGACCCACCAAAAGCTTGAACTGAGCTGCTCTGGCCATCCACCACCAGGGTGATGGACTTGCTGGCACCGGCGAAGGTGAGCAGTCCTGCAACGAGGGCCACCAGCACGGCGGCCTGGCCGGCAAGCTTAAGAAAGCTCAGTTTGCCATCGGTTTTATAGAGAAAATTCACTGGTTCCCGTAACTGCTAGAGCACCCGGGCACGGAGAAGTAAGGAAGCAATCGTGGGCAATTTAGTCCGCAAACCACCGCGGACTGCACTGCACAAAATTGTTCTTGCGAACGGTTGCCCAGGCCCACCAACACGGTGCGAATCCTGGCGCATTAGTTCCGTTGGCCTTCCCCGACCACGGCTAATAGTTCCCCAGCGTAACCTAATCGTGACCAAGTGGACAAGAGTTGATAACAAAAAGGTGACGAACCGTACAGGCTTAATCAGTCCAGGACCCGTAGACAGCTTCCGTATTATCACGTATCTGGCGGCTCAGCGTATTGACGTCTCGGCCCAGAATTTGTCCCATGCCTTGGACCGTGTAAGGCAGCATGTAGCTGGCATTGGGCCGTCCCCGGAACGGATGGGGTGTCAGGAAGGGGGCATCCGTCTCGGCCAGGACCAGCGCCGGGTCGGCAACCAGCAGTGCCTCGCGAAGATTCTTTGCATTTTTGAATGTCACGGTGCCCGAAAAGGACATGTACCAGCCCTTGTCGTTGCAGATTCGTGCCAGTTCTCCATCCCCGGAGAAGCAGTGAAATACAAGGCGCGACGGCGCCCCGACCTCGGCCAAAATGCCCAGCACATCCAGGTGCGCGTCACGGCAATGGATTTGCAGCGCCAGGTCACGCTGCTTGGCCATTTCAAGATGCTCCCGGAAGGAATGGTGCTGCGCCGCCATACCGTCTTCGCCGGTGCGGAAGTAGTCCAGCCCGGTCTCCCCAATGGCCCGAATCCGCGGGTGCGCGGCCATGGCATCAATCTGCGCCAACGCATCATCCAAGGATCCGTCCTTGGCCAGCGCCGGGGCGTCATTGGGGTGGATGGCCACGGCACCCAGCAGGCGGGGATCGGCGTCGACCGCTGCCACCGTGAAGCGCGAGGACTCCACATCGCAGCCCACCTGCACGGCTCCCGCTATGCCCACCGCCTGGGCCGCATCCAGGGCTGCGGACAGTTCCACCGGTGAGTCGCCAAAGTCAAAATGCGTGTGGTTGTCATAGACGGGGACCTCCAGAATGGCCGGGGCCGGGGCAAAACCGCCCTTGTGCGTGACACCGCCGGGGGCCATCGACTCGGGGCGGTACGGGCGGGGAATCTCATCGGAGCACATGCCCATTACTTTACCGTTGAGGGAATTTCGCCGCCGGTAGGGCGAAACAGGCGTCAGGATAGTAGCGTAGGTCACAATAGCCACGATGTACTGTGCAGATGTGCAGTGCATCAGGACCCAGGCTTGAAAGGCGGAGCATGCACGCCCAGGAGACTTTCACGGCGGCCGCGTCAGCGCTCAGGCAGCCACCGGCCCCGCCGTTCCGCGCGCCGCGTGAGATGGACAGCGAGCGCTTTGCCCAGCTGAGCCAGAACGTCATGACCGTCATGAACACAGTCATTGACGGCAAGCAGGAGGCCGTCAAGCTGGCATTGACTGTCCTGCTGGCCGGCGGCCACCTCCTGTTGGAGGATGTGCCGGGGGTGGGCAAGACCCTGCTGGCGAAGGCGTTGGCCCGCACGGTTGACTGTTCTGTCACCAGGATTCAGTTCACCCCTGACCTGCTCCCCAGCGACATCACCGGCGTCTCCATTTTTAACCAGTCCACGCAGGCCTTTGAATTCCGCCCCGGCGCCATTTTTGCCAATCTCATCATTGGCGATGAAATCAACAGGGCATCGGCCAAGACACAATCGGCGCTGCTGGAATCCATGGCAGAGCACCAGGTGAGCGTTGACGGCACAACGTACAGGCTCGAAGAGCCGTTCATGGTCATTGCCACGCAGAATCCCATTGAAATGGAAGGCACCTATCCGCTGCCGGAGGCCCAACGGGACAGGTTCATGGCCCGCATCTCCCTGGGCTATCCGGACACCGGGGCGGAACTGGCCATGCTGGAAACCCACCAGTCAGTCAACCCGCTGGACTCGGTTCAGGCCGTGGCCTCGGCACAGCAGGTGGCTGCCATGATCGAGCTGGTCACGGAAATTCACGTCTCGGCTGCCGTGAAGGAATACACGGTGGACATTGGCCAGGCCACCAGGGCACACCCGGATTTGCGCCTTGGCGCCAGTCCACGGGCGCTGTTGCAGCTGTTGCGCGCCGCCAAGGCTGCTGCGGCCCTTGCCGGGCGGGCCTTTGTGCTCCCGGATGACATTCACGAGCTGGCCCAGCCTGTCCTGGCGCACAGGTTGATCGTTGAGCGCAGGGCCGCCAGTGCGGGCATCACGGCCGCCTCGGTGATTGCCGAGGTGCTGGCGGGCATCGCCGTCCCGGGAATGCCGGACGGGCGTGCTGCGAAGGATGCCCGGAGCGGGTAGGAGTCCACTGTGTTTAACTTGCGTCTTTTGCGGCCCCGCGGCTGGTTGCTGCTGGCTTTTGGTGTCCTGGCGCTGGTGTTGGCCGCACTGTTGGGCCGGCGCGACCTGCTGATGGTGGCGGTTTTTTGTTTCCTGCTGCCCGCCGCCGCATACCTGGGCCTGCATGTGCTCCGGCCGGGGTTTGCCGTCAAGCGCCACCTGTCCCCTGCCCTGGCCCAGGTGGGGACGGCAGTCACCGTGACCCTGGACGTGCACGGAAGCACCGCAAGCGGGTCCCGGATCCGGCTGGTGGAAGCACTGCCGCTTGGTTTCAATGGTTCCCGGCCCTTTGGCTTTCCCCAACCTGTGGTACCGCACGGGTGGTTGAGCCGTTACCACTATGAGCTGCATCCGCGCCACCGCGGGGTGTTCACCCTTGGCCCGCTGAAGGGGTACTTCACCGATCCCTTTGATGTGGCCTTTGTGCAAAAGGGCCTCGATGCCGGGGACCTGCTCACGGTTGCCCCGGCCGCCGTGGAACTGCCGGCAATAGCTCTGGGGGATTCACGCGGCAATGACGGATCCCAGGTGAGCCGGGCACCGGCCCAGGCCAGCCACGACGACGCCATGGCCCGCGAATACCGCCACGGAGACCCTTTACGCCGTGTTCACTGGCCCGTGAGCGCCAGGGCGGGCAAGCTGATGGTCCGGGCCGAGGAGTCTGTGACCACACCCGAGGCCGCCCTGATCCTTGACCAGCGCCCGGGCGCGTTCGGCACGCAGTTCGGGGCACACCCCGGCTCGGCGCACTCATCGGGCACCTTGCGGACCACGGAAGCTTTTGAAACGGCTGTGGTGGCTGCCGTGTCCATCGCAGCCCACCTGTTGGAGCTCGGTTATTCCATGCGCATCCTTGACCAGCTGGGCCAGCCGGCGTTCAACTCCTCCCCCTCGGCGACGAACCCCGAGCAGGAGGACTTTGCCGGGCCAAGCGGTGCCCTGGAGGTGTCCGCGGCATTGGCTGCCATCGAGTTGGCCGGCGCCCACGGCCCGTCACTGCCCCACCGTGAACCGTTCGCGGAATCGCTGGCGCAGAAGCTGCAGCAGTCGCGGCGCCGCGGTCCGCTGGTTGCCATCACGGGAATCCTCAGCGCCACGGACGCCTTGTTGCTGGCCAGCTCGACCGAACCGTCCAGGCGCGCCTATGCCCTCCTGCTGTGCAATGACACCGCCGACGCCGGCGAGGCCCTGGGCATCCTGCGCCGCGCCGGCTGGCAGGCGGCGGCCCTGACGGGGCAATCCTCCCTGGCCGATGCCTGGGCGCAATTGGAACCAGCCGAGTCAAGTTTTGGCGGCGGGCGATGAGCCGGCTCCTCACGGACAGGAACGCTCCCGGGCCAAGGCACGACGTCGGGCAGGGCACGCCCGCAGCACCGACGCCCAAGCTTTTGGGCAAGCCCCAAACGGGGCCGGCGCGCTGGGTGCTGGCATTGTCGGTTTTTGCAGCTGTCATGGGCACGTCACTGAATCTGCGCGGACTGGTGGTGGATCTGAGCTGGTTCCTGCCGGCCGCCGCCGTGGTTGCCTTGACACTGCTGTTCCCTGCCCTGCTGCGCCGACACCTGGCACTGAGCCCCTTTGCCCCCATCGGGGCGCTGCTGGGCTGGTTCCTGGGCCTGACACTGATCTTCTTTCCCACCACTGCGCTGTTGGGGTTTTTGCCCACGCCGGCCACCGCGCGTGCCGCCCTGGAGCTGGCCTCCGAGGCATCCACCTTGATCATGACCAACACTGCGCCGGTGCCGTCAGCGCCGGCCATCTTCTTCCTGATCTGTGCGGGACTGGGCTTTGTGGCACTGCTTATTGACACTGTTGCCATCACGGTGGCCATGCCGGCGGCCAGCGCCCTGGGGCTGACATTGGTCATGCTGCCTGCCGCCCTGACCACGAAGGCAGGTGTTGGCGCGATCGGCTTCATGGCTGCCGCGGCAGGTTTCTTGGTGGTGCTGGGCTGCTGCGGCTGGTACGCCCCCGAGGGGAAAATCCGGTCGGGACCCAGTGCCGGCTCGAGCGGGATGCTGCCCCGGGCCCTGGCGATGGGCGCTGCCGTGGTGTTGCTGACGGCGGCGCTGCCGGCCGTCATCCCGGGCTTCACGCAGGGCTCCTTCCCGCAGGGTTCAAAGCTCAACGGCGCATCCGGCGTTGCCCAGCTGGATTCGATGATCTCACTGGGCGAGAACCTGCGCGAGCAGTCCAATGAGGTGGCAGTGACGTACTTAAGCAATACCGACACTCCCCAATACTTGCGGTTGAACACCTTGGAAGACTTCACCGGAAAGACGTGGCATCCCGCACCTGTAGCCGACGGCCTCGAGCCCGGGCTGGCAGCGCTGCGCCCCGCACTGCCTCCCGCAGCCTCGCTGCCTGTCACCGAAACGCTGAGCGTCATTTCCACCCCGAACCTATCCAGCGAATGGCTCCCGGCCCCGTTGTCCGTGACGGATGTGACGGGCCTGTACGGCCCATGGCTGTGGAATCCGGCAACGCAAACCATCAGGAGCACCACGGCCAGCACGGTTGCCCAGAATTACACGGTGCGCAGCCAAATGCCGCAGTTGACCCGGGCCTTGCTGGGCACAGCCACCTGGGAGACCCGGGCCGACCTGGATCCTGCCTTTTCCGCGCTGCCGGCGAACATGCCGGCAGTTATTGGCACAACGGCCAGAAAAGTGGCAGGAAACCAGCCGTCCCCCTACGGCCAGGCCATGGCCCTGCAGGACTATCTGCGCTCCGGCGCCTTCACCTACAGCCTGGACACGCCTGTCCAGGACGGCTACGACGGGTCCGGCATGGACGTGCTGGCCAAGTTCCTGGACGTCAAAAGCGGATATTGCATCCACTTTTCCGCCGCCATGGCTGTCATGGCCCGTGAGCTGGGCATTCCATCGCGCATCGCCGTGGGTTACGCCCCTGGATTAACCACAGGCCAAACCGCAAGGGTGGACGGCCAGGCTTTGAAGGGTTTCCAGGCCACCGGACGCGATGCCCATGCGTGGCCGGAACTGTATTTCAAAGGCCTGGGCTGGGTGCCTTTTGAGCCGACGCCCTCACGCGGGTCGGTTCCCGACTACGCGCTGGATGACACCGCCGCAACCCCACTGCCCAGCAGCGCACCCAGCGACACAGCCTCAGCCGCGGCAACGGACACGGCAAGTGCCACTGCCACGGATGCCGCCGCGGCTGCCGGCGGCGCAACGCCGGTGACAAACCGGTGGCCCCTGGTGACGGGTGCATCCCTTGCAGTATTGCTGTTGCTGACCACCCCTGCCGTGGCCCGCATGCTGGTTCGACGCCGGCGCCTTGACCAGGTGCGCGGCGGCCGGGCCGCTGCCGCCCCGGAACTTCTGGCGTGGCGTGAACTCGTGGCGACGGCTGTGGACTACGGCTACAGTTACGACCCTGCCCTGACACCTGCCCGCCATGCCGAAAAGATTGCCCGGACGATGGGGCGGCCCAACCCTGCCGGTTTGGCCCTGGTGCTGAGTTCCTACGAACAAGCCGCCTACGGAAAACCCGGCCCGGATGCGCCGGGCAGTGAAGAGCTGGGCAGTGCCCTGGATTCGCTGCTAGCCCGCCTGCAAACCTCGGCCACACCGTGGCAGCGGCTGCGTGCAACGTTCCTGCCGCCGTCGTTCTTCAACCGCAACTAACCCGCAGTAGTGGTCGAACAGTCGCAATTTTGCGGTGTTTTTCAGCCACTGCTGCGGGTCAGTTTGGGATGGCTAGGCGTTGTTGGGGTTCGGGAAGCCGATGTACTGGGTGTACTGGTATTCCTCGATGCCCTCGAGGCTGCCTTCACGGCCCAGGCCCGACTGCTTCACGCCGCCAAAGGGGGCAGCCGCGTTGGAGATGACGCCGGCGTTCAGGCCCATCATGCCCGTCTCGATGCGGTTGGCCATGCGCAGGCCGCGGTTGTGGTCCTTGGTGAAGACGTAGGCCACCAGGCCGTATTCGGTGTCGTTGGCCAGGGCCACGGCCTCGTCCTCGTTCTTGAACGTGACGATGGGCGCCACCGGGCCAAAGATTTCCTCGCTGAGGATGCGTGAACCGGGCTCAACGCCCTGCAGGACCGTTGGCTGGTAGAAGTAGCCTGGGCCTTCCGCGTGGGCGCCGCCGGTGATGGCGCGGGCGCCGTCGGCCAGGGCGTCGGTCACCAGGGAGTGGACCTTGTCCCGGCTCTTGCCGTCGATCAAGGGGCCCAGCTTGGTGGCCGGATCGGTGCCGCGGCCGGTGGTCATGGCGCCCATCTTGGCGGCAAACTTGGTGGCGAATTCGTCGGCAACGGATTCGTGCACCAAAAAACGGTTCGCGGCGGTGCAGGCCTCACCCATGTTGCGCAGCTTGGCGGCCATGGCGCCGTCGACGGCTGCATCAATGTCGGCATCCTCGAAGACCAGGAACGGGGCGTTGCCACCGAGCTCCATGGACGTGCGCAAAACGTTGGTGGAGGCATCGGCCAGCAGGCGGCGGCCCACGGGTGTTGAGCCGGTGAAGGAGAGCTTGCGCAGGCGCGTGTCCTGGATCAGGGGCCCGGTGACGTCTCCGGCGCGGGTGGTGGAGACCACGTTCAGGACGCCTGCCGGCAGGCCGGCGTCGATCATGACCTGCGCGAACAGGTGGCTGGTCAACGGCGTCAGGTTTGCGGGCTTGAGCACCATGGTGCAGCCTGCCGCAATGGCCGGGGCAATCTTGCGGGTTGCCATGGCCAGCGGGAAGTTCCAGGGGGTGATGAGCAGGCAGGGCCCAACGGGCTTCTTCTGCACCAGGATCTGGGCTGTGCCTTCGGGGTTGGCGGAGTACCGGCCGAAGGAGCGGACGGCCTCTTCGGAGAACCAGCGCAGGAATTCTGCCCCATAAGCCACTTCGCCGCGGGCCTCGGCCAGCGGCTTGCCCATTTCAAGTGTCATGAGCAGGGCAAAGTCATCGGCGCGGGCCGTGACCATCTCGAAGCCGCGGCGCAGGATTTCGGCGCGAACGCGCGGTGCCGTGGCGGCCCATTCCTCCTGGACAGCCACAGCGGCGTCCAGGGCTGCGGCGCCGTCTTCGGCTCCGGCGTCGGCAATCTCAAGAAGCACGTTGCCGGTGGAGGGGTCCTCCACGCTGAACGTTTTGCCCGACGCTGCGCTGCGCCATTGACCGTTGATCAGCAGTCCTGTGGGAACACTTGCCAGCAAGGCACTTTCGCGCTCAGTAAGTTCGGTGGCTGCTGTCACGGTCATGATGACTCCTTGTTTCTTGGACGACTTGTTTCTTGGACGACTTGTATCGAGGGCCGATTTGTCGTGTGCTTTTGCATGACCGCTGACGCCTTGCCGGGCCGGATGGTTCCGGCCCGGCCCGGCAACGCTGCGGTCCAATGTGCTTTAGTTCACGGTAGTTCTCGGCGGATAAAAGTGTCTACGCGTGTACGCACTACCAACACTGGATTCGCTGTGCACTTGTACAACGGCGCTTCGAGGCAAGATGCCGACTCATGAAATTATGCGCAAGACCCGTGCCGGGTTCAGCGCACAAGTGATTATGCGCAGGACTCAGCACGGGTTCAGCGCATAAGTTAAATTTCAGCCCCTGGCGGCGAGCACGGCACTGTACAGTTCACGCTTGCTGACGTGAACGTCGTGCGCGATGACGGCAACGGCCTCCTTGAGCCGCATGCCCTGGCCAATGAGCTCGTTGACAGCAACAACATGGTCCTCGATGGTGCCGGGCGCCTTGTCCGGGGCACCGGCCACCACAATGGCGATCTCGCCGCGGATCTGTGTGGTTTCGGCCCATTCCAACAACCCGGACAGCGGCTTGCGCACAACTTCCTCATACGTCTTGGTCAGCTCGCGGCAAACAGCTCCGGCCCGGGCGGGGCCAAAGGCTGTGTGCAGGGCCCGCAGCATGGCTTCTAACCGGTGCGGTGCCTCAAAAAACACCATGGTGCGCTTTTCCACTGCGAGGTCATGCAGGCGGCTGGCCCGTTCACCTGACTTGCGCGGCAGGAAGCCCTCAAAACAGAACCTGTCGGTGGGCAGCCCCGACAACGCCAACGCCGTCAGCACGGCCGACGGCCCGGGTGCGGCCGTGACCTTGACGCCCGCTTTAACGGCTGCCGCCACCAGGCGGAAGCCGGGATCGGAGACCGAGGGCATGCCGGCGTCGGTCACCATGAGCAGCACCTTCCCGCCCTGGACCTGGGTGAGCAGTTCAGCCGTCTTGGTGGCCTCGTTGTGTTCGTGGTAGCTGATGACAGCCCCGCCAACTTTGACGTTGAGGCTGGTGACCAGGCGGTGCAGGCGGCGGGTGTCCTCGGCCGCCACAATGTCGGCAGCCCCCAGCCAGGCAATCAAGCGGGCGGAGGCGTCACCCATGTTGCCTATGGGTGTTGCCGCCAAAATAATGTAGCCCTCTCCCTCACGCATGGGCGGGGCCATGGACGAGTCAAGGGCTTCCTGGACCAACGGGGCGCCGTCTTCATCAAATTCTGCTGCTTCTACATCTGAGCTGCCGGCATTTTGGCCAAAGTCATCTTCCATGACACCAGCGTAGTGCGCCACAGCATCAGCGGCCCACTTGGGTAGCATTGGCAGGGTGCAATCCCCAGCTACGGATACCGCCCCGGCGGCCCCGGACCACACTGCCCATGATGAGCCGCCCGCACCGACAATCGGTGCCGGCGCAGCAGCCCTTGACGCTGCCACGGTGCCCGTGACGGCCGCGGCGAAGGACTCCAGGTACCGGTGGGTGCGTGATCCGGCAGCGTCCTTCACGCAGTCAAGTTTGCGCGCCAGGCTGCTGGGGGCTCGCCGGCCCGCAACACCGGCCGGACTGCGCCTGTGGTTTTGGCTGGCACCGGCCCTGACCGCCGTCGTTGGCGGCTTGCTGCGGTTCATCCGCCTGGGCCAGCCGCCGTCGCTGGTCTTTGACGAGACGTACTACATCAAGGACGCCTACAGCTATCTGCAAAGCGGCTACGAGCGCAATTGGGCGGAGAAGGCCAACGACCTCTTCAACCAGGGCATCTTCACCGGGCTGGAAACCACTGCCGAATATGTGGTGCACCCGCCGGTGGGCAAGTGGATGATCGCGTTCGGCATGTGGCTCTTCGGCTCGGACAGCACGTTTGGCTGGCGTTTCACGGCGGCCCTGGTGGGCACCGTGTCGGTGTTCATGCTCGCCCTGATTGCCCAAAAGATGTTCCAGTCCACCATTTTGGGCGCCGTGGCAGGGCTCCTGTTCGCCGTTGACGGCCACGCCATTGTGCAGTCGCGAACCTCGCTGCTGGACATTTTTGTCATGTTCTTTGCCCTGGCCGGCTTTGGCGCGGTCCTCATGGACCGGGATGATGGACGACGCCGGCTGGCGGCCAGGCTCGCCGCCCTCACCGGCGGTGACGGCAAGGTTCCGGCCCGTGAGCTGCTGTACGGCCCGTGGCTGGGGATCCGCTGGTGGCGTCTGGCTGCCGGCGTTGCGCTGGGGCTGTGCATCGGCACCAAGTGGTCGGGCCTGTTCTTCCTGGCCGCCTTTGGCTTGATGAGCGTCATTTGGGACATGACTGCCCGCCGCATTGCCGGCATCAAGTACTGGGTGCTGGGCTCCGTGTGGAAGGACGGGATCGTGGCGTTCGTCAGCATGGTTCCCGTGGCGGCCGCGACGTACCTGGCCACCTGGACCGGCTGGTTCATGTCCAAGGACGCCTACGACAGGAATTGGGCGGCGGAAAACCCGGCAGGCCCGTGGGGCTGGATCCCGGACTCCCTGCGCTCCCTGTGGCACTACCACTCCACGGCCTACAGCTTCCATACCGGGTTGGGCTCGGACCACCCGTACAAATCAAACGCCTGGTCCTGGCTGGTCATGGGCAGGCCCACATCGTTCTACGTCAAGAACTATGAAGCCGGCGAGGGCGGATGCGTGGCGGGCAAGTGCACGGCAGCCATCACCAGTGTTGGCAATCCGCTCATTTGGTGGGTGGGCACACTGGCCGTCCTGTTCCTGGTTGGCTACTGGATTGCCAAGCGCGACTGGCGCGCCGGCGCCATCCTGGCCGGCTTTGCAGCAGGGTTCCTGCCCTGGATTTTCTACCCCACCCGCACCATTTTCTTCTTCTACGCCATCGCCTACGAGCCGTTCATGATCCTGGCCATTGTCCTTGTCCTGGGCCTGATCCTGGGCAAGGCGGGCGATCCGCCGTGGCGCCGCCAGCAAGGGGCACTGATCGTGGGGATGTTCCTGGTCCTCGTGGTCGCCGTCAGCGCCTACTTTTACCCGCTCTGGGCGGGGGAAATCATCTCCCAGGAGTATTGGCGCCAACACATGTGGCTCCCCAGCTGGATCTAAGGCGGCCCGTACTCGAAAAATGCCGCCGTCCAAGCAATCTATGACGCACTTGTTACATTAAATGGGCGTAGGAATGCGCTTTCCGGGGTAATAAGTGCGTCATAGATATTGGCGGCATTTTTGCACAAGGCGGGCACCCCGCAAGCAGTCAGGCGGTGCGCCGCCCGGGCCGTTGCGCAGCGCCCTGGCGGCGGTCCTTGGTGGGCCAGGTGAAGGCCAGCGTCAGGGATGAGACGATGAGCACAAACACGCCAATGAAGATGCCCGAGTCCATCCAGAACTGGCTGGGGAAGAGCCTGATCAGGGTATCGTCGGTGTAGAACGTCCAGGTCCCGTCGGCAAAGAAGATCTTGTGGAACTCGGTAAAGAACTGCTCCCAGCCCATGACGGCCAAGATTCCCAGACCCACAATGAGTGCCAGGGTGGCGATGGAACCGGCGAACAGGGCCCTGCGGATCCCACCGAAACTCTTCCTGGCCAGGTACATCATGCCGATCACCATGAGGATGGCCAGCACCAGTCCCAGCAGGAACGCCATCACGATGACCCCCTTGACGTCGGCCATGTGGCCAACTTCCCGGGCCAGGAACAGCGGGTCGCCGTTGGACTTCACCAAGTCCCCCAAGTACCTGGGCGGGGCGAAGTTCAGCAAATAATCCACTGTGTAGGACCCGTAGCTGAGCCTGTCCTCGGTGCTGAAACCAAAGGAATCGGCGGGAAAGCCGGGGCGGTGGTATTCAGCCCACAGGAACACCGACGTTGTCACCAAGCGGATGGAGAGCACCAACAGCACAATGGGGTAGAACACGGCAATGAGCACCTGGAAGACGCGGGTCAGCACCGGCTTGGTGTTTGCTGCCTTCTCCCGGGCTGCCTGGCGCCGGGCCACTTCTTCGGCCGGCGGGCGCATCTGGAGCATGGTGGTGGGGCTCGCCTCGTTGTGCACACCGGGCTCGGTGGGCACTGGCTCGTCATCCCCATCATCGCTGCCGTCACTGCCGGAACCGGCATCGCCTGGATGCGCAGCCAACTCCTCGTCGCTGGGCAGCCGCGGCAGCCGGCCAGCTGGCCGCATGGGTTCGTGGTCCTCACCGGCAGCGCCGGCGTCGAGCTTGATCTTCGCGGCGGACGTTCCCGAACCAGGCGCCCGGTGCGTGCCGGCACGTCCCTGCGCGGCACCCGCGCCTTTCGCGACGCCGGCCTCGTGCGGGTCCTTCGCTGTGATCCGTGCTGTGTTCCCCGTCGGGGACGGGCCCACAGCAGGGCTCCTGGCTGAGTCTGGGTGCTCTGGATTTTCGCTCACAACAGGAAAGAATACCGGCACCCCGGCGCGGGCCAAGGCTGCCACCCCGGTCCGATGCCAAACTGTCACCGGATCAGCAGCTAACGATCCAGCCGGGGCGGGACCGTGCTGCCGAAGATGGGCGTCGCCGTGGGCCGTTTTGGCCCATGGCCGAGACTGGGGGCCTGGCGCTTGATGCCGCGCAGCACCCATGGCATCAGGTACTCCCGCGCCCACACGATGTCACCCGATCTGGCCTCGCGCCAGCTCTTCTCCGGAAGGGGTTTTGGCGAGAGCGGGAGCAGGGAATGCCGCACGTTCAAGGTGTCCAGGACCATGATGGCCACCGCATGGTGGCCCGTGGCGGAGGGGTGCAGCCGGTCCCGGCTCCACATTTGCGGCTCGTGCAGCTCGGTCATGGCCCACAAGTCGGCAATGATGGCGTCGTGGCGTTCGGCAATGCTGCGCAAATTCTCGTTGTAGATGGCAATCTTGGTGCGGAACTGGCCCAGCACTGTTGCCCTGCCCGAATCAGGGCCCACAAACACCACCACGTCAATACCCTGGCCGCGCAGAACTTCCACAGCGGTTTCCAGAATCCCGGCGAGCTTGTCCGGATCGGCGCCGGGGTGCAGCAGGTCATTGCCGCCGGCCTGGATGGAGACCAGATCCGGTCCAAGCATGACAGCCTGGCCCAGCTGGGTTTTGACCACCTGGTGCAACTGCTGCCCGCGAACCGCCAGATTGGCGTAGGCAAAGCCGGGCACCCCCACGCTCAACTCCTCCGCGACCCGGTCCGCCCAGCCCCGGTATCCGACGGGGCTGCTGGGCTCGGGATCGTCAATGCCCTCGGTGAACGAGTCGCCCATCGCCACGAATCTGCGCCACGGATGGGGCGGCTCGCGGCGGAGCGGCGGGGCGTCCAGCGGCACGTGGTGCGGCAGTCCGTCCAAGTCGCCTCCGCCTTGAAGTTCCATACCCTCCATCCTGCACCCATGGCAGTCATTTGGCACGCAGTCATTTGGCACGAGGCCATTTGGGGCGCAGTCATGTGGCACGGGGCATTTGGGGCGGGGCAAGCGCAAACCCCGGCGGGCGGTGCACCATGCTGGACCGGGGCGGACGTCTCAGGCCGAGCGGACCCGGGCCCCGGCGTCGTCCTCGCCAAGGTCGCCGTACTCCCCCGCCGCCACCGCCTTGCTGCCCAGGACCAAGGTGTAGGCCCAATAGGCGGCCAGCACCAGGGCGCCGATGCTGATCTTGGCCCACACGGGCAGCGGGCTCGGGGTGACGAATGCTTCGACAAGCCCGGAGACAAAAAGCACCAGCACCAAGCCCACGGCCACAGTGATGAGGGACCGGCCTTCTCTGGCAAGCGAGTCCAGGCGGGTGTGCGGGCCCGGACTGACCCAGGACCAGAAGATGCGCAGGCCCGCGGCGGCGGCAATGAAAATGGCCGACAGTTCCATGAGCCCGTGCGGGAGGATGTAGCTGAAAAAGACGTCGCCGCGGTCGTAGGCGAACATGACCCCGGCCGTCATGCCCACGTTTTGGGCGTTCATGAATATTTGGTACGGGATGAAGAAGCCCGTGACCCCAAAGGCCACGCATTGGGCGGCTATCCAGGCGTTGTTGGTCCACACGGCACCGGCAAAGGATGCTGCCGGGTTCTCCGAGTAGTAGTTCACAAAGTCGTGGTCCACCAGCTGCTGCAGCTTCTCATCACTGCCCATGGCAGCCATCACGCCAGGGTTGCCGGCCGTCCACATGGCAAATAGGGACGCAATGACCACGAACACCGCGCCAATGATGAGCGTCAACCAGCGCAGGCGGTAAAAGGCCGCGGGAAGCGAAACCACAAAGAACTTTGCGGTGTCAACAAAAATGTTGGATTTGGCCCCCGTGAAGCGGGTGCGGGCATTGGCCAAGATGGCAGAGAGCGACGCCGACAGGGCGCTCTCGGCAGTGACCGAGCGGATGAGGGACAGCTGGGCCGACACGCTTTGGTACAGCTCCAGCAACTCATCGGCCTCGGCCCCGCTCAGGCGCCGTTTCCGGGCAAGGAACTTCAACCGCTCCCATTGCGGGCGGTGCACAGCTGTAAAGGCGTCCATGTCCATCCTGCCTAAGCATATAGGCCCCCGCAGCGGCGCCGCGCACAATGGCTAGACTGTTTCCATGTCCGCGATCATCACCGGCGAAGCCGTTGTCCTTGAGCTGCGCCCCGCGTCCTTTGCCGCCCGGTCGGTGGGCACTGCCATCGACGTCCTGGCCACGCTTGTTGTTGGGCTGGGCCTTGTTCTGCTGCTGGGGGCCCTGCCCTTGACCCTTGATTCGGCGGCCGTCCGGGCCGTCGTCCTGCTGGCCGTGGTCACCCTCTTTGTCATTATCCCCATCACGGTGGAAACCCTGAGCCGCGGGAAATCACTGGGGAAACTCGTCATGGGCCTGCGCATAGTGCGCGACGACGGCGGCTCCATCCGCTTTCGGCAGGCCTTGATCCGCGGGATCCTTGCGGTGCTGGAAATCTACATGACGCTGGGTTCGGTGGCCTGCCTGGTGTCCTTGTTCAACAACAAGTCCAAGCGCCTGGGCGACATGCTCGCGGGCACCTACGCCATCAGGGACCGCGCCCCGGAACCGAAGCCGTTGCAGGTTTTTGTGGCCCCGGCCCTAGCCCCATGGGCTGCCGTGGCGGACATTGGCCGCCTGCCGGACCCGCTGGCCCGGCGCATCTCGCTCTTCCTGCGCCAGGGCAGCGCCATGGCCGGCGCCTCCCGCTTTTCCCTGGCTGCGGAACTGGCCGGTGAGGCCAGCCAGTTCGTGGCGCCGCTGCCGGTCCCCGGCACAGCCCCGGAGATTTTTTTGGCAGCCTTGATTGCCGAGCGCAGGGACCGGGAATTCATCCGCATGAGTGCCGCGGCGCAGCGGGCCGAAAACGTTCGGGGGCAGCTGCAACGCCATGGCGTGGGCGGCAAGCAGCACCATTGAGCGGCCGGCAGCCCCTGCGGCGCTGCGGGCGGCATTCCCTCCCGGCGCTCCGCCGGTGACTACTGCTACATTTGCCCGTCTGCTTGTCCGTCTGCCGGCCCGTCGGGGAGGGCGGACCGGGCAATGTACGCGTCAACTGCACCGTGGGATACCCGGTACAACCGGCCAAAGCGGAGAGCCTCGATTTCGTGGTTCTGCACCAGTCTGTACACGGTCATTTTTGAGACGCGCAGCAGTTGGGCGACTTCATCAATGGTGAGGAAGTCCGATGATGCTGGTTTGGGGGTTGACATTGAATTCAACCTTTCGTCTGGGCGATCCATTAGCGTGGATGGCGTGATTGTCACAGCTTGGCTTGTGCCCAAAAACCTCCAACACTGATCAAGTGCACAATAGTTCCACAACGCCCATAAATGCAACAATTATTTTTATTTGGCCCGCCACGGGCGAAATCTGCAATTAATCTTTCGCAAATCTTTTGTAAACCTTAAGCATTCAATCCCTGTTGTCACCATATTTGCCCCACCACCTAGAACGGAACCCCCAATGCCCGACTTTCCTGCCGACATTGCATTAATAGTCCTCTGTGCGGCATTGGGCATTGCCGCCGGGCTGGCTGCGGAAAAATGTGCCCGCAGGCTGTTGCCGGAGTTGCACACTGCGTACCGGCCTCGTGATGGATTTGTGGTGGCAGCCGTCACCGGAGTCCTGTTCGGGGCCATGGCCTGGCGCTTCGGCCTCTCCTGGCTGCTTCCTGCATACCTTTTCCTCGCGGTGGCCGGCGTGGTCCTGTCCCGGATCGACCTGCAGCATCAGTTGCTGCCCAACGCCATCGTGTTCCCGAGCCTTCTGATTGCCCCGGCGCTGCTGTTTCTGGACGCCGCCATGGAAGGAAGATGGGGCAATCTGCTGCTGGGAGCGATCGGAGCGGCCGTAATGTTCGTGATTTACCTGATTTTGGCAATTATTTCTCCGCGCGGACTGGGCATGGGGGACGTCAAGCTGTCGGCGGTACTTGGTTTCTACTTGGCTTACCTCTCAATGGGGCTGTTGGTTCTGGGTATGTTTCTTGGGTTTGTTGTTGGTGCTGTGACTGGTGGTGCTCTTGTGATCGCCGGACTGGCGGGGCGAAAGAGCTCCGTGCCGTTCGGACCGTCAATGATTGCCGGGGCGCTGCTGGCCATCGTGTTTGGTTCAGGGCTTGGACACCTGCTGCTGCCCACAATGTTCCCGTAAAGCCAAAACTGAGTACTCAAGCAAGTGGTACTTGCCTTAAAAAGCGAGTGATATTTAGTCGTTCAGAAAAAACCAAGTGTTGACCGCACTTTGGGAAACTCTGTATTCATTAGGTATCGAATTTCCAAGACCGCCTTACTGGGGGGCAGCGGAAATATCGGTTCACATCCGAAAACATTCGGTATTCTCCGAATGACTTGAAGGGAATTTGAAAATGAACACAGTAATGATCCACACGCTCGCATTCATCGCCGGTGTCAAGAACCGCTTCCTGGGCGAGGAAAAGGGTGCCACGGCCGTTGAGTACGGCATCATGGTTGCACTCATCGCGGTCGTCATCATCACTTCGGTTGCGCTCTTCGGCAAGAACCTCAGCACGGTGTTCACAAACATCGCGGGTGAACTCACCAAGGTCCGCCCCTAGTACTCCGCCGCCGCCTGTGCTTCTGCCGGCCGTCCCACCCGGGGCGGCCGGCAGAAGCGCAAGTGGCACACAACTGGCGCCGTGACAGGCGTCCACGAATTTTTGAGCAGTACCAAGAGGTGAGGGAACAACCATGAAATCTCGTTTGCTCGGCGGCATCACGGCGCTTGTCCTGGCGATCGTCGGCACCATGATGTTGGTCAACTACGTCACGCAGGCGGACCGGCGGGCACAGGCGTCACTGGACCCCGTGGACGTCGTGGTTGTCGACACGGCCGTTCCGGCAGGCACCAGGGTGGAGGATCTGGGCTCCTACGTCAAGGTCCGCTCCGTGCCCGGCGCGGCGAAAGCCCCCGACGCACTCGCCGCCTTGGATGAAGTGTCCGGCCAGGTCACCTCCGTGGGGCTGGAACCCGGGGAACAGCTGCTCGCGAGCAGGCTGATTGACCCGGCAAGGCTGACCACCCCGGGGGCCGTGGAGGTCCCGGCGGGCATGCAGGAAGTCACCATTCTCCTGTCTCCGGAACGGGTTGTGGGCGGCACCCTGCGCGCAGGGGACCTCGTGGGGATTTTTGTCACCCTGGAGGACGCGAACAACCCCAAACGTTTCGCCACCCAGCTGATTTTTGACAAGGTGCTGGTGACAGCCGTCCAGCAGGCACCTGCCAGCAGCGGCGAGACACAAGACGGGACCTCGGCCATTCCCGGCGGCTCCTCCTTTGTCACCTTGGCCCGGAATTCCACCGACTCAACCAAGGTCATCCTCAGCGCCGACAAAGGCAGCGTCTGGCTGACAAAACAGACGTCGAAGACGCCAGCCGGCGAGCGCAACATCATCGACACGAACGGCATCTTCAAATGAGCCGCTTTCTAGCCCTCACCGCATCCGCAGAGTTTGAGCGCCATCTTCTGAGCTCACTGGGTTCCACCCACGAGCTGACGGTGCTGGCAGCCTCCACCGGCACGCCCAGCGAGCTCATGGCCCGCAACGCGGACGGAGTTGTTGACGTAGTGGTCCTTGGCCCCGACGTCAATGACCGTCAAGCTTTTTCACTGGCCACCGCCATTGAGAGGCTGCAGCCCGAGATTGTTGTGGTGCTTGCCGCCGCAGCCTCGGCCGAGCTGATGCTGGCGGCCATGCGTGCAGGCATACGTGACGTGGTGGCGCCCGATGCCACCACCGGCGAGCTTCACCAGGCCCTGGAACAGGCAGCGTTGACTGCCGGCACCCGCAGGCTGGCCGCCGAGGAGCCGGCCGGGCCACAGGGCACCCGCGGGCGCGTCATCTCCGTCATGTCGCCCAAGGGCGGGGTGGGCAAGACCACTGTGGCCACCAATCTGGCCGTTGGCCTGGCCAAGGCGGCGCCGATGGGCGTTGTGATTGTGGACCTGGACCTCCAATTTGGCGATGTTGCCTCGGGCCTGGGGCTGGAGCCCAACTACACCATCAGCGACGTGGTCAGCGGCGACGCCGCCAACGACGCCATGGTCCTGAAGGCCTACCTGACCCCGCACCCGTGCGGACTGTACGCCATGTGCGCCCCCCTGCTGCCCGCCGAAGCCGATGGCATCAAGCCGGCACAGCTGACAACACTTATCAGCCAGCTCTCCCTTGAATTTCCCTTTGTTGTCCTGGACACTTCACCCGGACTTGGCGAGGAAGTGCTGGCGGCCCTGGAACTGGCCACCGACGGCGTCTGGGTGTGCGGCATGGACATACCCAGCATCCGCGGCCTCAACCACGGACTTGAGGTCCTGCGGCACCTGGACCTGATGCCGCCGTCGAACACCATAGTCCTGAACTTTGCCAACAGGCATGCAGGGCTGAGCGTGAAGGACATTGAGGCAACTGTGGGCCTGCCGGTGGACATTGTCCTGCCAATTTCACGCACCCTGCAGTTTTCCACCAATGCCGGCGTCCCGCTGCTCCAGAACAACCGCAGGGATCCGGCAACCAAGGGGCTGAGGAACCTGGTCAACCGGCTGAGCGCCGACTCGGATTCCGCCCGCAAGAACATCCACCGAAGGGCCGAAATCTCATGAGCCTGAGCAACCGCCTGCAAGCCGTCCGCCTCGCTGCCGACGGCGCCACGGCACCCACCCGCCCGGTGACCCTCCCGTCCGTCCCCGCCACGGCCGGGAGCCCCGGCCCTGCCGTGGCCAAGACGCCCCCCACTGCGTCACCGGACGCACTGGCGGGCATCAAGCAGCGCGCCGCGGATGAACTGACTGTCCGCCTGGGCGCCCGCATCACCGACAGCAGCCTGGACGAGGGTGATGTGCGGCGCATGGTGCGGGAAGCACTTGGCGACTTCATCGACGAAGCCCACGTGCCGCTGAGTCCCGAGGAACGGCGCCGCCTGATCCGGGAGATCGTGGATGAGGTTCTGGGTCTGGGACCCCTGCAGCGGCTTCTTGATGACCCCCTCGTCACTGAAATCATGGTCAACGGGGCCAACAGGATCTACGTGGAACGCGGGGGGCGCCTGCACCTGACGGGCACCACGTTCAGCTCGGACGCGCACTTGCGCCGGGTCATTGAACGGGTTGTTTCACGCATCGGGCGCCGCATCGATGAATCCTCGCCGCTGGTGGATGCCAGGCTGGCGGACGGCTCCCGCGTCAACGCCATCATTCCGCCGCTTGCAGTGGACGGCCCGTCCATGACCATCCGCAAGTTCTCCGCAGTGCCCCTGACTGTCAAGGACCTGATTGGCTTTGATTCAATCTCCCCCGAGATTGCCCTGGTGCTTGATGCGTGCGTCAAGGCCCGGCTGAACATCATCGTCTCCGGCGGCACGGGCACTGGAAAGACCACACTGCTGAACGTTCTCTCCTCCTTCATTCCCGCCGAAGAACGCATTGTCACCATTGAGGATGCTGTGGAGTTGCAGCTCCAACAAGACCATGTGGTCAGGTTGGAAAGTCGGCCGGCGAATATTGAGGGACGTGGCGCCATTGACATTCGCGACCTGGTCAGGAATTCCTTGCGCATGCGCCCCGACAGGATCGTGGTGGGGGAAGTCCGCGGCGGCGAGGCCCTGGACATGCTCCAGGCCATGAACACCGGACACGACGGATCCATCTCCACTGTGCACTCAAACTCGCCCAGGGATGCCGTGGCCCGTTTGGAGACCCTGGTGCTGATGGCCGGCATGGACCTACCGCTGCGGGCCATCCGCGAACAGCTCGCCAGCGCCGTGCACGTCATTGTGCAATTGAGCCGGCTCAAGGACGGCACCCGCCGCGTGACGCACATTACCGAAGTGCTCGGCATGGAGGGCGATGTTGTCACGCTCCAGGACGCCTTTGTCTTTGACCATGCTGCCGGGGTGGACAGCCAGGGCCGTTTCCTCGGCAAGGCCATGGCCACAGGCGTCCGGCCACGCTTCATGGACAAGTTCGCAGCGATGGGACTATATCTGCCCCCGGAAATCTTCGCCGCCCCCGCCCAAAAGACGGGACGGTGGGCCTCATGAGCCAGGCCCCTGTGCTGCTGGCCGGTGTGGCCCTGATTCTGACGGCATCCGTGCTGGCACTGTTCACAACGTTCAAGCCACTCCGCAAGGCCATCGACATCAACCGGCGCAGGCCCTTCACCCCCAACACGAAGTCATCTGTGATCACCAAGCTGGGTGCGGTCTCGGTTGCAGCCGTGGAGCGCCGCGTCAGCAAGAAAATGGGCGGCCCCTTCGGCCGTGACGCCCTGGGCGGTGCGGGCCTGAAGTCCTCGCCGTCGGAATTCATTGTCATGGTTGTTGGCGCCTCCCTGCTTCTGGCCGCTGTTGGCTTTGTCATGCAGGGCCTGCTGGCGGGTCTTTTGCTGGCGGCCATGGGCCCGGTGGGAAGCTGGCTGCTGGTCAAGGTCATGACAGGGCGCCGCTACGCAGCCTTTGAAGCACAGCTCAGCGACATGCTGATGTCCCTCTCAGGCAGCCTGCGCGCAGGCCACGGCGTGGCACAGAGCCTGCACAGTGCCAGCGTGGAAATGCCCGCCCCCATGGGACAGGAACTTGCCCGCATTGTCAACGAGACAAGGGTGGGGCGGCCGGCCACCGACTCGATGGCCGAGGTGGGCCGGCGGATGCGCTGTGAAGACTTCGAGTGGCTCAGTCAGGCCATCGAAATCAACCGGGAGGTGGGCGGCGACTTGGCTGGCGTCATGGACCATGTTGCAGAAACTGTCCGCGAGCGGGCGCAGATCAAGGGCCAGGTCCGGGCCTTGGCTGCGGAAGGAAAATTCTCGGCTTACATCCTCATTGCGCTGCCGTTCTTTGTTGCAGCCTTCATCAATCTGACCAATCCGGGTTACATAGGCGTGCTCACGCAGTCCACGCTGGGTTGGATCCTCATAGCCGTTGGCGTGGTCATGATGGCCATCGGCTCCTTCTGGATCAGCCGCATGGTCAAGATAAAGTTCTAGGAGCTGAACCGATGAACACAACAGTGTGGCTGATGATTGCCATCATCGTCCTGCCAATGTCCTACTTCGCATGGGCTCTTGTCTCCGTTGACAGGGCATCCGGCAACGCGATCAAGGCCAGGCTGGGGGCCGTGTCCACGTCCCGGCCCGAGGCCGCCACCAACACCCGCGGCCGGCTGGTCAATGTGGCCCGCAAGCTGACACCCCAAGGCTACCTGGCCCGGCTGGACAGATTGCTGGCAAACGCCGGACGCCCGGCCGCCATGCCCCTGGACAGACTCGTGACCATGAAGCCGCTGGCGGCGCTGGGCGGCGCGTTGTTTGGCCTGCTCATTGCTGCCAAGTCTCCGCAGGGAGTCCTGCTGGCGATTGGCATCACTGCGGCCTGCTATTTTCTGCCCGACCTGCTGGTGTACAACACTGGCACCAAACGCCAGGCCACCATTGCCCTTGACCTGCCCAATGTCATGGACCAGCTGCTCATCTCGGTGGAAGCCGGCCTGGGCTTCGAGGCGGCCATGTCCAGGGTGGCTGCGGGCGGCAGGGGTCCCATGGCCGAGGAGATGGCACGAACCCTGCAGGACATCCAAGCGGGCATGACACGCCGGGAGGCCTATAAGGCCATGGCCGCCCGGTCCTCCGTTCCTGATCTGCGCAGTTTTGTCGGTGCCATCATCCAAGCCGATGCACAGGGTCTCTCCATAGCCCGGGTGCTGAAACCCCAAGCCGACCAAATGCGGATCAAGCGCCGCCTCCGGGCCGAGGAAAAAGCCAT
This sequence comes from Specibacter sp., assembly GCA_039932175.1. GTDB lineage: Bacteria > Actinomycetota > Actinomycetes > Actinomycetales > Micrococcaceae > Specibacter. Next base: position 9,196 of record JBDTQM010000007.1, on the reverse strand, counting down.
GAAGCTTCCCGTGGCTGTGGTGTTTCCCTTGCTGCTGTTCATTTTTCCGCCCTTGTTCATTGTCATTCTGGGCCCGGCCGTCATCAACACCATTGACACGTTCTCGAGGATGTGAGCACGTGGCCGGCCCATTCGAAACAGACCAACCCGGGCAACAACGGGCAGGGAAAAGACCCAAGAAGGGGAAGCAGATGTTTAAGCGAAACGCAGTGTCTCCAGCAGACAGGGACGCCAGGCAGCGGGGCGCTGCAGCCGTTGAATTTGCCCTCATTCTGCCTGTGCTGCTGTTCATGCTACTCGGCGTTGTCGATTTTGGCATGTTCATCGGACAAAACATCAGCCTGCAAAGCGCCGCCCGCGAAGGCGCACGGCAGGGCATCACACAAGGTGACGTCATCAAGTACGCCAGCCAGGCCAGAGGTCTGTTGGATGAGAGCAAGCTCCAGATCAAGTTTGCGGTTGACACCTCCGCCGGGGCCCCCGGCACCATGGTTGTCTGTGTGCGTTACCCGCAGTCATCCCTGTCAGGTTTCTTCTCCTTCGCACTCAACGGCGTTTCGGAAACCAAGTCGTTCATGCGAATGGAAGGCACGCCCCTTGCCACAACCGGAGAAAAAAATTGGAGTGGCGGAACATGCGCAACCTAAAAAAAGGACTGTCCCGCACCGTGGACCCGCAAGGAAAAGTTGACAGGAAGAGCCGGGAGTTCCGCGAACGCGGTGCTGCGTCAGTGTTCCTGGTGCTCATGATTCCCGTGCTCTTTGGGGCCCTCGCAGTAGCCCTCGATTTCGGCAAACTGGTCTACCAGCAACAGCAGCTCAGCAACGCCATGGATGCCTCCGCGCTTGCAGCTGTGCATGAGCTCCCCAACCCTGTAGCTGCGGAGACCACGGCCAAGAAGTTTGCCACGCTCAACGACCCCCAAGCGGCCCCAGTCGTCACTTTTTGGTGCATAGTGGCGTCCTCCGGGGCTGGCAGGACAGTGGCCACCGGACAAATCCCCGGCGTCTGCGATCCGGGGACAACGGCAGGAGCCAGATGCACCGAAACCATCTGCGCCATACCCTGCCCCAAGACAAGCGACCGGAAATGCAACTCCGTCACCGTCACCGATGACAAGGACGTCCCCTTCGACTTCGCGCCCGTGATAGGCATCAACTCCGGAAACACCGGTGCACAGTCAGCCACCGCCTGCAATGGGTCCTGCGGGGCCCTGTCGCCGAACCCCATGGATGTCGCCCTGGTCGCGGACCGGACCGGCAGCATGACCGACACTAATCGGGACAAGATGATAGCCGGGATCAAGAAAACCCTGCAGACCATGACCAAGGAACAACAGTACGTGGCACTGGGCACCATCCACCGCAGCAAGTCCGCACCAGGAACGTGCATTACCGAGCCTTCCGGCAACAACACCGGCCCATGGATCCCGGTCCCTTTCTCCAACAACTACACCCTGAACCCTGCCACGCCCGGGGCAACACCGCCGTTGAACACCACAAGCACCCTCTACCAGGGGCTGGACTGCCTCAATTCCTCCAGCGGTGGCACCTACCTCGCAGCTCCCATGAAAGCAGCAGCACGCTACGTGCTCGGCGAAGACGCCAACAACCTGGGCAGCCTGCCGGTGCGCCCCACTTCCACCCCTGCCAAGAAAGCCATCATCTTTGAGACTGACGGCCAACCCAACGAAGCGAATATCGCCGGCTCCAGGTTGATCAAGACGGCTGGCGACATCGGCAGCTCGAACGGAAACACCGCTTGCGACAACCTCACGGCCGTCGCGGGCAACGCCAAAGACCTGGACGTCTTGATCGTGACTGTCGCCTTCGGGGATGCCGGCACGAAAAACTGTGACGGCAGTAATGGGAACGGTGTGGCGAGGGCCCTCGCCGCCTCTGCATCGAAGGATGCCAGTGGCAATGTCAGCCAAGCAAACTACGACTGCGCCACCCTGAACGGGAGGATCGCCGAGAACCGTGACGGGGACTTCTTCTTCTGCGCAGCCGATGGCGACGAGCTGGGCCCCATCTTCACAGCGGCGATCAACGCCATCAGCCCCAACTCCCACCTGATCCGCATCCCGGACTAAGCCCGTTCAGGATGCCCAGACAAAGGGAGGAAGGTCCCCGGGTTTCCGGGGACCTTCCGCTCTTTGTGTTCGACGTGTGCAGTTAGCGCGATGCGTACTGTGCGAAGGGGATGTTCCAGTCGCCAAAGCCGTCCGTGGGGGCGATGGTTTCGTTGGGCGTCCCCACCGTGTGGACGATGTCTCCGGCGCGCATGTTCTCAAAGACCCAGCCGGCGCCCTCGGCCGACAAACCGATGCAGCCGTGGGACAGATTGGTGACACCCAGGTACGGCATGGCGGAGTCTGTTGCCTGGTGGATGAAGATGCCACTGTTGGAGAGCCTGGTGGCAAATTCCACGTCCACCGAGCCGTAGTCGCCGGGATCGCCGGGCTTCAGGCCAATGCTGGAGGCCTTGAAGGTTGCGTACCGTTGTTTGTCGCTGGTAAGCACAATGAAACCGGAGGCCGAGGGGAACGCCTCGTCCCCCAGAGTTGCCGGGTACTCCTTGACGACCTGGTCGTTGATAAGAATTTGTACGCGGTGGGCTGCGGCGTCGGCTTCCATGACAACCTTGTTGCCAATGTTGATGTTGTAGTTCTTGTCGAAATTGCCGATCATGCCGTTGCCAAGATCCATGCCGAACAATTTAATGTCCACATTGATCTTTGAGTTTGCCGGCCAGTAGTCGGCGGCACGGTAGCGCACCAGGGTGTCCGAGTACCAGCGGAAGGAGCCCTGTTGGCCTGTGCTGGTGGTGATCTTGATGGCCTTCTCCACAGCCGCCTTGTTCACCACCGGTTCACTGAAGTTGAACTGCAGCGGCTGGGCGACGCCCACGGTGGAATCCGCGCCCGGGTACAGGACGGCGTCAGCCTCATGCGAGGCCGGAACGGTTGAGAAGGTGCTGATGTGGGTGGACTGGGCGCCCGCCGCATCCACGGCCGTGACATTGAAGGTGTAGTCGGTGGCAAATTTCAGCGGTGCCTTGGAGATCCACTTGCGCCCGCTGACCACGAGCTCGCCGTCCAGCACGGCGCCCGTGGCGCTTTCCTTCAGGACGGCGTGAGACACAGTGCCATTGAGGACTTCGGCTGCCACTTCCCCGGCCGGGTTCACAGAGGTGGCACCGCTCGCAGGTGTCATGGCAACGCTGGGCGCGATGGCGGCAACAGTGGGGCTGGGTGCGGCGGTTGGGGTGGCCGAGGCTGTGGGAGCTGGGCTTTGCCCAAGCAATTGACCCAAGGGCAGCACGCCAGTTGCTGCTGCGGCAGCTGCGCCACCGGCAACCACAACAAAAGCGAGCAAGGAGATCAGGACTATCTTCCACCCTCGGGAAGATTTCTTGGTCTCTTCCAATTCAGCCATGCAAACTCCCCATTCGGTGGATTAACTCCACGATCTTGACCTACGACGCACAAGTCGCTATGGGCCCATTTTACGCCATGATTGCATGACGAATCGCACACCGAAGAAGGGTGCACATAAGCAGACAGACATCATCGTTTTAGTACAGTGCCAGCAACAGTTCCCCGGCGTTGACAGGCCAGCGCACTTCCGCAGCCCGGCGCAGAGCGTCATCGATGACCATGTCCAGCGCCTGAGTTTCCGTCCCGGCTCGAGGGTTGACGGTCAAGCAACCGGTGCTTTCATCTTCAATGAGAGCCCCAACAGTCAGCAGGAGCCCCACAGTATGATGGACAGTTTCCACCGGGAGATGAGGCAGTTCGCCGTAAACACTTGCAACATAGTCGGGCCGCTCATGCGATTTGGCAGATTCGAAAGCCACCCTGATGATGTCAGAAAGTATGAATTTCTCCGGATACCGGACAACCGGTTCCCTTTTGCCCAGAACACGGCGGACCAGATCAGGGTCTTTGAGCCCCTCAGTGGTAATGGGTGGAAGCGCGAGTCTGGGGTCCACATGGCGAGTGTGAACCGCTGCCAGGGTTGTGTCGTCCATTCGCGCTATGCGAAAATCAGTGCCCACCAAGGCATGCTGGAGGACTGCGTGGAGTTTGGGGAATCCAGCGTCTGCTGATGTAAATCCTGTGATTGCCGCCCGCAGCTGAACAGATACATTGCCAAGGTTCATGCCCTCTGAATTTGAGTCGCGGACCATGCGGCCAAGCTCGCCCTCAGTGAACTGGGCCCGCACCGAGGCAATGTATTCCTCACGGTTGGTGACTGTCCGGGCTGCCGCCTGCTTGGGTGCAGGCACCGGCGCCTGGACAGGCAGATTCACCGCGGGCTTGGCCTTCTTGGGAACTGGCCGCTGGGCAACAAGCCCGCAGTGCTTCTCCACAAAGCTGCTGAGGTTAGTGGATTGGTAGGTGGTGTATTTCAGGTCCGGCCATTTTTTGCGCAGGAGCTGGCCGAGCGCGGCAGCATCGACCTTGCCTTTTTTCGAGAGTTGCGGTTGTGTCCTGACCACGCCGAGGATGAATTTTCGCAGAACCGCCAGCTCGGGTGAGCCGGCGGGCAGCTTCTTGGCCACAGCGGGCGCAGGTGGCATGCCGACCACCTTTCCGGGCACAGCGGCCACAGTGGCCACAGCGGGCACAGCGTCCACAGACGGCACGGGGGGCTGCACAGCCACCGGATCCGGCGGCACGACGCCAAGCGCCCAGGGCGCGCCCTGAACATCGATTTGGTGATATTCGTCCGCAACAGACTTCAGCAGCGGGTTGACAATTCCTGAGTTCGGCGCAGTGGTGGAGACAACCACCACGTACTTGTTCAAGCTGTGAAGGCGCCGAATGAGCGGGACAAATCCGCCGTCGCCCGTGACAATGACAAACACGTCAACCCACGGCGAATCTTGGGCCACTTCAAGCACCTCAACACACAACTCAATGTCGGCGGCGTTTTTGACGTTCTTTTCAAAGGAAAAGATCTGCACCGGCTTGATGCCATGTTCTAGCACCTCACGCCTGTACACGGCCATGTCAGCCCGTGCCCAGTTCGCGTAGGCCCTGACCAGAGCCGTCTTTTCACCGATGCCGGACGCGCAAAGGATTTGTTCGATGCCACGCACCACCTTGCCCAGCTGCACGCCTGTAACGTCCCTGTGATAACCGCCAAACAGGTTTTCAACGTCCAGGAAAATCGCCACATTTCTCCGTGGTGGTGCACCCTTGCCCATGAAGTACCGCCTAGCCTTCCCCAGATGACTGTCCTGCCTTTTGTTGAGACTATAGTCCCTGGGACCCGCGTCCGGCCGGACCGCCGCTGCGCAAATAGTCCAATTGCGCCTCCACCGACAATTGCGCCGCACCCCGAAGATTGGCCGGCACGTCCCCATACACAACCCCCGCCACGGCTGCGGCGCTCACTTCGATGCCTTCTTCGCCCAGCTGCCCGACGGCGGCACGCACCTGGGCCAGACGCTCGGCCCGGTGCCGGGTGTAGGCCCCAGCCGCTTCGGCCAGGTCGGCCAGGACGGGCCCGTGGCCCGGCAGCGCCGCAACGGGCTGGGCGGCTGTGCCGTGCGCCAGGCCCCAGGCCTGAAGTTTTTCCAGGGAGTCCAGATAGTCCCCCAGCCTGCCGTCGGGGTAGGAAATAACTGTGCTGCCCACACCCAAAATGGTGTCCCCCGTGCACACAAACGCCGGCCCGGCCGGTTCATCCGTGGCGGCAACGGCAAAGCAGAGCGAATCGCCGGTGTGCCCCGGAGTGGCGAGCACAGCGATGGTGAGCCCGCCTGCGTGGATGAGTTCGCCGTCGTGCACCGGCGTGGCGCCATGGCAATAACTGGCTTGGGCGGCACGCACGGGAGCGCCCGTGAGCCGGTGCAGCGCGGCGCTGCCATCCGTGTGGTCGCCGTGGTGGTGGGTGATCAGGATCAGCTCCACAGCCCCCGCGCCGGCCAGCTCCTGCAGGTGGCCGGCCAACAGCGGACCGGGGTCAACCACCACAACGCCGCCGGCACCCGGGGCGCCCAACACATAGGAATTGGTGCCGTCAAGGGTCATGGGGCCGGGATTCTCAGCCCGCCGCCGGTTGACAAGGCTGCCGATGCTCTCCCACCGTGCACTCATGGGCAATGTCCTTCGTGGAACTGGCTGCTAGGAGGTGATCTGCTCGGGGCGCAGCAGCAAGGCAATGCCTTCATCAATGGTGTAGCGCAGGGGGACGCCGGCGGGGCCGTTGGCTGTGCTCACAAGTTCCCCACCGTCTTGAACCAAGGCCGATCCAGTGACGGGACAGCGCAACACTGCCATCAATTTTTCGCTAATTTTAGCCACTGTGTTCCGTTTCGCTCGCAGGATGGTGCAAAGTACAAGTCTAGTCGCGCAGGATGCGCAGGTGCCCGCGGCGTCCTGCCTTGCTGCCCGCCCCAGGAGAGTGCGACGGCGGTTCAAGTGTTCCGCGGTATTCGCGCACTGCCGGTGGCGCATCGTCCTGTGCCGGCTGCGTGTTGGCGGCCTCACGCACGGCGTCCGCCAAGGCGAGCAGATCGTCAGGACCTGGCACGGGGGGTTTGTCAGACCGGGACAGGTGGATGACTTCCCACCCCAGGGGTGCGCTCAAGCGGGCCGAATGTTTGGCACAGAGATCGTAGCAATGCGGCTCCGCGAAGGTGGCCAGCGGCCCCAGGACGGCTGTGGAATCGGCATATACGTACGTCAAAGTTGCCACTGCCGATTCACGGCAGGCTGATCTTGTGCATTGACGAAGTGTTCCCACGGTTCCCTAGACTACCCTTAGCGCCGGGATATTTCCCCTCGGCGGCGCACGAGCCTAAAGTAAATGGATGCAGTTCAACGCCAGAGACAGCGAAAATTCACTCACCATCTCCCTGGAACCGAGAGATTCCCCGGATCCGCACACGGGTTCGGCAGCCGACGGCGCAACGGCCGGCCGATCATTTGTGCGCCGCCGCCGTGACAGGCACGGCCGCGGCCTGCGCGGGCCCGTGTTGCCGGAAAACCTGCCCGGCGCACGGACTCGCAGCGAAATATTTGAGGACCTGGTGGTGGATTCCGTCGAACGGCTGCGGGGCCTGTGGCCCGATTCGCTGGCCTCGGTGGAATATTTGGTGGAAGAAGTTCCCGATCAGCTTGAGGCCATCATTGCCTCGGGTGCCCAGGCACCGCTGGGCAAGTACACCCGGGCCAAGGCAGCCACCGACGCCAGTGCCGCAGTGCCGGCCACCATCGCCATTTACCGGCACCCCGTGGAGGTCCTGTGCGACAGCCCGGGGCAAATCCGCGAACTGGTGCACGAGGTCATGGTGGAGCAGGTTGCGGGGCTGCTCAACATTGACCCCGACATGGTTGACCCGCTGTTCCGCAAGTTCCGCGGCCACTGACACGCGGGCTTGGCGCCCGGTGAGTTCGCAACAGCAGCTGATGCGGGTCTGCCTGACGGGCACCCGCATCAGCTGCTGGTTCGAATCCGGAACGCGTGGGCCCACAACTCCCAGGGGCACCAGCCGAGGTACGAGGTTGGGGCGGAGTTGGGGATCAGTACCCCGTGGTGATGTTGATCGAGGGGTTTGCGGTGCTTGTCCCGGGAATGGACAGCACGGCAATGCCGGCCGTGCCGTCCTTGCCCAACAAGTGGCTGCCAAAGGTGGGCGCACCGGACACCGAGACAACAACGGCCGCCGTGTCGGCACCGAACAGGTCGGCGGGATCCACAACAGCTGTGTTGCCGCCCTTTAATTCCACAGTCTTTGCCGCACCCAGGACACCCTTGCCCGAAACCGGCACCAGCTGGACCGTGGCGGCACCCTGCGGGGCTGCAAACACCAAGCTGGAGCTCACACCCCGGGGCACGGTGAGAACATGGTTGTCGCCAAGGCGTGCAGTGGACGGCGCCACCGCAAAATCCACCCCCTGTCCGGGTTTGGTGGAATTCACCATGCGCACCGCCGCCGTGACAGAGGCGTCGGCGCTGATGCTGAGCGAATAGCTTCCCTTGGGCAGTCCCGCCAGCGGCAGCGTGGTGACCTTGCCGGCTGACGCCGTGAAAACGCCACCATGGGGCAGGGCCACCTGCCCCGACTCGCCAAACGCCTTAACCTCGACCACGGAGTCGGCCACCCCGGGAACCGTCACAGCCAACGTCGTGGCAGCGTCTTCATAGGATTTTTGCGCCGAAATTTTTGCTGCCGCCGCCGGTGCCTGAACCTGCACGCCGGCAATGGTGGCCAACGACGCCGGTGCCTGGACAGGAGCCAGATAGTCAACCCCGCCTGGGGTGAGCCCGCGCAAAACTGATTGCTGGATGACGGCACTGACAGCGCCGCCGGCACTCTTGACGTGCACGCTCAAAAGGTCCTGGTCAGGGGCCAACCCGGACAGAACCACTGAGCGCACGGCGCCCGGGCCAACCACAAGCCCCTTGCCGCCTGGTGCGTTGATGGGCCCGGTGGTGCCAAACATTTCCAGCGTGAGCGTGGCAGGACTTTTCGAGGAGTTGGCAACCATCAGCACTGCCGTGCGGCCAACGGTTGTGCTGGCACCGGAGAGCCACAAGTCATTGGCCGGGCGCTGGCACGTTGCGGCGGCCAAGCCGGCAAGATCGCCGTCGTCCGCCTCAACCACCACGGAGGCCGATCCTGTGGACGCTGCATCGCCAAACGGCTGGGCACGCAGCACGGATTCGCCGCCAACGGAATCGCCGCGCATCACTGCTGCACGGGCCTTGGGCGAGCCGGCCAGCACCGTGGCAGGTGCGCTGGGGGAATCGGACGCCGTGGCGAGCCTGAACAGGGAGGAGAACCTGGTGTCCAGGGCCTGGACGACGGCGCCCGGCAAATCTCCGCCGGGGTTGCTCAGCACCACTGCGTTCATCAGTGTCCTGGTGGCGGAGGAGTTGGCCGAAAACTGCGGATCCGCCCCCGCTGCCGAGCCTGCCAGCAGCTGGGTGGGGCCCTGGCAGTTCGCCAGGGTCTCCCCCACCGGCAGGGCGTGCGGGCTCGGTGTGGTCTGCGCCGTTGCGTTCACGCCGGGAAACAGTGTGCCCGCGCCAATGGCACCCACAGCCAGCGCCAGGGTGGCGGTCCCGGCCAGCACCAGGGGCCAGCGTCGTCGCTTCCTGGATTTTGCCGGCCTCGACTTCCCCGCCTTTGGGGTCTGGGCCTTTGACGGCTCTGACTTCGACTTCTCCGCCGTGCC
>JBDTQM010000006.1:0-44057 GCA_039932175.1 Specibacter sp. | reverse complement strand
AACACGGCACATCCGGCCAACCCGGCGTTAGCTTCCACGGCCGGCCCGGGACGCCACCAAGGCCGCATCAACAGGAACAAACCCGTGATCCAGCCCATAGGATAGGCATACTACAAGGGTTAAATACCAAGCTAAGGCATCCACAGGGAAACCCTACCCAAATCGTCACGGGCAGGGAGCACCGCATGGTGGGCGCCTTCGAGGAACGGCCCACGATCGGGCATCTTCCTGCGCGTGGTGTGGAATGCTGCCGTAGAGGTACTAGAGGTCCTGGCCTTTCCTTGGATGGGGCGGGACAGTGTGGTCCTGGCTTGGGCGGCGTCGTTGGATGGACGGGACCGCACCTTGCCTCGGGAGGCTACTTGGAATAGAGGTCTCCTGACCTGCGAAAGGGATGCTTCACCAGCCTGGGGTACCTGCGGTTTGGTGCCTGGTGGTGTTACTTTACCGGGTGGGTGGCTATTCCTATGAGGGTGGCGGTGATGTCGTTCAGACTGGAGCGCATCCATGCCACTGATTCTTCCGTTTCAGCCCGCCCTATTGGTGAGTCGGTGGTTTCGGTGCTGTTCAGCCGAGCGTAGCGGTCCATATATTCCTCGGCGACCGTGAGTAGGTCAAGGGTCGCGTGGAGCATTTGCTGCGTTGATGCGCTGTGGCGCGGCAGGGGGAGGACGAGCTGTTGACGGTCCGCCAGCCTAAGGCCGTGAAGCGGTGTGACCGTCCCAGTGGATCGGTTTGGATCGTAGTGAACTGCGCGACTCATGTCCGCTCCCCTTTGATTCCTTGTGGACCATTCACTTCTTACGGTGCACTGCCCGGAAACCGGTCCGGGCGCCACCGGACGGTGCGCCAACCAACATTATACTTACATGTTGATATGTAACATAACTAACTTAGAGAACAACAGGTTGAGACCTAGGATCAGTGTACCCTGCCACGGGTGGTTGACGCCAGTGCCGGTTGGTGGGCGGGTGTGCCGGCTCCGGGGTGGGGGGCAGAAGGCGGTGAAAGGGGTTGGGCCCGGCCTGGTTTGTGGTTCCGGCGGGTTCCGAGGCTCTGCAATGGCCGGTGGCGACCTCGTGGCCATTTTGGGTGATGCTGATGCGGGTGTGCCCTGGTTCGGTCAGGGATGCGTGCACGGCTATGGGGGCATTGTATTCGGCGAAGTTGTGGCAGAGCAGGTTGATGTGCCCGGCCGCGGTGCCGGTCAGCAGTTGGTGGGCTTTCAGGGTGGCGTGGGTGATCAGGATGCCGGGAACGTGGTCGCTGGCATGATCGAAGATGAACCGATCCTCCCGGTTCCAGGCCAGCTGCCCGGTCAAGGTCTCGGTGCCGAGAGCCACATCGATCAGCACTGTTCCTTCCTTAGCGGTGCTGTGGCCTGGGTCCGGGGCGGCGTTGCGCCGCAGGGCTTGGTAGGACCGTGCCGGCAGGCAGGTGAAATCTCCGCGACCGGTCCCAATGAGGGTCCCCCCGGCGAGCAGTTCGCCGGTGAGTTGGAGATCACGAATCCGGCCGTTGCGGGTTTGCATGGCATCTGAGCGGACCCGCACCAGCAGGGGCTCGGTGTGAAGGGCGGGCATCGTGGCCGGCTCGCGAGTCCAGGTAAAGGAAAGCTCATTGATGATGAACGCCCAGTCCAGGGGCACATCCCACGCCAGGTGGGTGTAAGCAATTTTAGCCTGGCGCACCAGTTCCACTGCGAGCAATGTTGCCGTGCAGGACCCACCGGGCCCGGGCGCAGGGAGCCCTGGCAGGCCCGGGGGCAGGGTCCCTTCGAACACCCAGCACCCCTCGGGGTTCTTGCCCGCCGAGGTTAGCAGGACCTGCTCTGGTGCTCTTTTGTGGACCAGGGGAGAATCAATGGGATTAACCATGGTCCTTGGTGCCCCCTGTCGGGTTGGAGTACCCCAAGGCCGATAAGACGCTGGCGACGCTCTGCACTATGAAGGACTCATCCAATCCGTTCAACCCGGGCATCAGAACCCGCATCAGCACCGGCCCGGTCAACAGGTCACAAATCCATTCCACGTCCGGGCACGCCGGGATCTCTCGGCGCCCGACCGCCCGGGCGATCACCGCCGCGACCCCGGCCCGGCGCGGGGCCAAAAATTTCCGGACGAAAACAGAGCGAAGCTGCTCATCAACACGGACGGCGTCCAGGAATCCGGCGAGGCTGAAGAGAACCAGCGGACTCATGAACAGCTGGACTTGATCGCGCTGGATCGCCTCGAGATCATCGGGGAGGTTACCGGTATTGATGCTTTGATCCAAATTAGTGGCAAAGTGTTCCATTAACACGGCCAGCACCACTTCAGGTATACCCTCAAAGCGCCGGTAGAACGCCGGGCGAGTGGTTTTCGCCCGGGACGCGATCGCACCCACGGACACCCCGGCGAATCCACGTTCAACAATCAATTCCCCGGCGGCCCGAATCAAGGCACCATCCAGAGCGGTGTTTCGTGGACGCCCTGTCAATGAGACCATAATAATACACAGTGTAACGGCAGCAAGGGATGTCGGCACCACACACGGCCGACACGAGGGCAGGAGCATCTCATTCTTCTCATTTATGGACCCGGCAGGACCGGAACGCGTATCGCAGCCTTGGCCCGAGGCCACGGGATCGATACGGTGCTGGCCGGGCGAAACCCCTCCCAGGTTCAGGCCACAGCCACAACCCTGGGCCTGCCTTGGCGCTCCGCGGCCTTGACAGATCCGCCAGCTGTGGCCCGGATGCTCGAGGGTGTCCAGATCGTCATTAACACCGCAGGCCCCTTTACCCGTACCGCACCCGCGCTCATGCACGCCAGCATCACCCACCGATGCCACTACCTGGACCTGTCCAATGAAGCCGCCACCTTCCGCCACGCCTGGGCCCTGAACGAGGCGGCACAACAAACCGGAGTAAGCATCGTCCCCGGCGCCGGCTTCGGCACCGCAGCCGCCGAAGCCCTCACCGCCCACATCCTGACCAGGATCAGCAACCCGGACACCCTCACCATCGTGCGCACCTCCACCCACCAATCCACGACGGCAGGCATACGAGCCAGCACACTAGCGGTCCTGGCCCGGCCACCACACAACGGACGTACCAACCCCCAACTCCGCGATCACCGGATCCGCAGCCTGGACCTCCCCCAAGGCCGCATCACCGTCATTCCCACAGACACCGGGGACCCCTACGCCATCGCCCGCACCACCACCATCACCAACGTCAGCGCCTACGCCGGCACCACCATGAACCACACCCGGGCCCGGCTCACCCTTGCCCTGGCGCGCCACCTGGCACCCCTGGGGTCCCGGGTCCGCGCCCCTTGGCAAAAAAGCACCCCCACACCGCCGGGCCAGGACACTGGCCAGCCGGCAACAAACCCCTCACACACCCAGCTCTGGATCCACGCCGCCAACCCCGACGGGCACACCGCCACCAGCTACCTCACAGCAACAGGCGCAGCAGAGCTCGCCGCGCACATCAGCCTCCAAGCAGCACAACAAACCTCACACCGGACCAACACAGGCGCCACCACCGTCGGTCAACTCATCAACACCAACCACCTCCTCAACCACCCCGACATCACCCTTACCGACCTCTAACACCGGTGGCAATGCCGTCGCACAACGACGGAACTTGGTGGTGTCCGCATAGAAGCTATCGAGGAGTTCGAGCAGATCGCCCATGTTGCGCCCAAGTCGATCCAGCTTCCAGACCTCAACCTCGTTTCCCCGACTGAGAGTGTCCAGCATCTTGTACAGTTCGGGGCAGCTGGTACTGGCTCCACTGCTTGAATGCCCGCGGTAAATGCGTTCACACCCGGCGGCTTTCAGCTCCCTGAACTGGAGTTCGGTGTCCTGGTCCGTGGTGCTCACTCGAGCATGTACCGGAGCGTCATGAATTTCCTCCTGAGGTATCCCGTCAAAGGATTGTGTTCCCGATGCTGAGAATCCCAAAGTGGGACACATTGTTGAGACTTTTCGGGACCGACGAAAGTAGCATGGATCCGGCTATTTACGCCGTGAACTGTCAGTGTGGGGGGAGTGGCAGGTAGGCGTCTCGTCAAAGGTTCCTTTGCCAGGACGAGCTTTCAGCGCCAAGATGATTTTTATGCTTTGCCGCCCGGCACCAAATTGGATTCATGTGCGGCTTTGCCAACCGGGAAGAGCCGAGTCTAAGTCTTCGAGCCTCCACGGGCGGAGTGTCTTCTCGGCTCTTCTTTGCTGCTGGACATGAAGCCAGACGTTGGAGGTACGTTCTGGACACTTTCCACAACAAATCCACCGCGCCACGAGGCTTCAGGTGGACCAGGACTAAAGATGTCGGTCGTTTTTGAAGCATTTTTCGGCGTTTTCTGCGGGTCAGTTGCTTAAAGAGGCCCTAGGCGGAGACGGCGTTGGGGGTTGCGTCGTCGTCCGCGTCCGCGTCCCCGTCGACTCGGTCGGCAAGGGTTGCGCCCAGGGCAGCCGGTTCAATCTTGAGGCCGTAGAGGGCATCCAGAGCGGCCAGATAGCTTTCGGCGTCCCCGGCGGCAGCCAATTCCTTGGCCCGCACAGTGGGAACGTGCAGCAGCTGCTTGACCATGCGGCGCATGGCGAAGGCCACCTCGTCGGTGGCGGCCGTGCAGCCGTGCTGTTTGCGGACCTTGGCGATCTCGTCATCCAGAACGCTCATGGTGTGCCGGCGCAGGGCCACAATGGCGTGGTCCAGGGAGCGGGAGTTTTGGGCCTGGGCGAAGCTTTGCGTGGCCATGGAGACCATGGTGGCTGCCTGTGCCAAGGTGGATTCCTGCTCGGCGGGGGCTGCCTGCCGGACGGTTTCCAGGGTCAGCAGGTCCACCCCGTCAAGGGTGGCTATGTCGGGGGCGAAATCGTGGGTCAGGGCCAAATCGATGACCGTCAGCTGCTTCGAATCGGCGTTGCGCAACCGTGCCAGGTCATCACGGGTGACCTGCCGGTCCGAGCCGCTGCAGCCCACCAGCAATGACGCCGTGGCGAGGGCCAGGGGGAGTGACTGCTCCGTGAGTGCCGTTCCGGCGCGTGAGGCAACAAATGTCTCGGCCCGGCCGGAGGCGGAATACACCGAAATGTCCGTGCAGCCGCGCTGGGCCAGCTGGGCCATGGCCGCGCCGGCGTAGGCGCCGGTGCCGAACAAGATGGCGGACTTGCCTGCCAACGACCGATTGTTCGTGGGCGCATCGGACAGCTCCGCTGCCAGATCCAAAGCCACGGAGACAATCGACATGCCGCGTCGCCCCAGGGCAGTTTGCGCGCCAACATCCTTGGCTGTTTTGGCTGCAGCCTGAAAGAGGCGCACCAGGGACGGTGTTGTGACGCCTTGTGCCTGGGCCTCGCTGAGGGCGCGGCGCACCTGGCCGGCAATCTCGCGTTCGCCCACAACTGCCGATTCCAAACCAGTGCTCACCGCGAAAAGGTGCCGGGGAACGGCGTCGCCCTCCTGAGTGGTGAGCGCCTGTGAAACCTGCGTTTCCGCCAGTCCGGAATGCCTGCTCACGGCAGCAATGACTGAACTGCGGGCAGATTCCAGATCCTGGGCGCTCTGGGCGTGAACGTAGAGTTCGTACCGGTTGCAGGTGGCCAGCGTGACCATGCCGGCAACGGCGTTTTCGTCCTGTGTGAGCTCAGCACTGACAGCCGCGGCACCTGCGCTAAGGCGGGCAACGGTTTCCAAATCAATGGTGGTGTGCGAGGCAACGAGAGAAAAAAGAACCACAATGGCAATATCGTAGACCTTTAAACTGGTTGTTTATACACAGGATGCCCTTAATCGTCAGCAAACAACTGTGAGGCTGCTTACGCAGGCTATTGACGGCGCACTCTATTACGTTGACAGTTTGTGCACAAAATACGTCCAGATTGGCTCTGTAGGGTGGTGCCATGACACTGAGCCCTAGCCACCCGTTGATGGATGGCCGCACCGCCAATTCCCCGCTGATCACCGCCTACCGTGGTGGCAAGCCCAGCCGCCGGCCCGTTTGGTTCATGCGCCAGGCCGGGCGTTCACTGCCCGAATACCGTGAGCTGCGTGTGGGCACCACCATGCTGGATTCTTGCCTCAAGCCGGCCATGGCAGCTGAAATCACGCTTCAGCCCGTGCGCCGCCACGACGTTGACGCCGCCATCTTCTTCTCCGACATTGTGATCCCGCTCAAGCTTGCCGGGGTGGGCGTGGACATTGTCCCCGGCGTCGGCCCCGTCCTGGACAAGCCCATTCGCACGGCCGAGGACGTTGCGAACCTGCCCGAGCTCACGGAGGAGGCGCTGGCCCCCATCCGCGAGGCCGTGGCCCTGACAGTTGCCGAACTGGGCAGCACCCCGCTCATCGGCTTCGCCGGGGCGCCGTTTACGGTTGCCGCCTACATGGTGGAGGGCCGCCCCTCCCGCGACCACCTGGGCCCGCGCACCATGATGCACGCCCAGCCCGAGATGTGGGCCGCACTCATGAACTGGGCTGCCGACGCCTCCGGAAAGTTCCTGCGCGCACAGATCGAAGCCGGTGCCAGCGCCGGCCAGCTGTTCGACTCCTGGGCGGGGTCGCTGGGACTTGCCGACTACACCGAACACGTGGCCCCGGCGTCGTCCAGGGCCTTGGACCATGTGCGCGACCTTGGCGTGCCGCTGATCCACTTCGGCACCGGCACCAGCGAACTCCTCGGTGCCATGCTTGAGGTGGGCGTGGATGTCATTGGTGTTGACTACAGGCTGCCGCTTGATGAGGCCAACCGCCGCCTTGGTGGCAGGGTGCCGCTGCAAGGCAACATTGATCCGGCCCTACTGAACGCTCCCTGGGAGGTTTTGGAGGCCCATGTGCGTGAAGTGGTCGCAGCTGGCGCGTCGGCGCCGGGACATGTGGTGAACTTGGGTCATGGGGTGCCGCCGGAGACCGACCCGGCCATTCTGACCCGGGTCGTTGAGCTCATTCACTCCATTTAGCACCAGTTTCAGCACCAGCCATTGAGGGGACACCATGGAAAACCGCAGACTAGCCGCCAAGGCCCACAGGCCACAGCAACATCCCGCCCCCAACAGCGCGGTGGTGGTGGGCGGCGGCATCTCGGGGCTGCTGGCTGCCAAGGATCTCCAGGAAGCCGGTTTCCAGGTGAGCATCTTTGACACGGCAGTCTCCTGGGGCGGCTGTGTGGGGCGACATGAGGTGGCCGGCGTTGTGCTGGACAGCGGTGCTGAATCCTTCGCAACCCGCAACAGCGCAGTGGCCGACGTGGCCGCTGAGCTGGGGCTTGCGGACAAGATTGTGACGCCCAATCCCGCCGGTGCCTGGGTGTGGCTGCCGGAGGGGCCGGTGCCGTTGCCCAAGACGGGCATTTTGGGCATTCCCTCAGATCTTTCGGCTCCCGAGGTGCGTGCCGCCTTGGGTGCCTCCGGCATCCTGCGGGCTGCCTTGGACGCCAAAATGCCTGTTGCCGTGGGCACCAGCGAGCCCGTTTCCAGCGTGGCCGAGCTGGTCCGGGCCCGCATGGGCAAACGCGTGCTGGAGCGCCTGGTGGCACCTGTGGTTGCCGGCGTGCATTCGGCGGACGCCGAACTGTTGGACGTGGACATGGTGGCGCCGGGCCTGCGGGCAGGCATTCGCGAGCACGGTTCGCTGGCCGCCGCGGTGGCGGCGCAGCGGGCAGGCGGCACCAAGCCCGGATCCGCCGTGGCAGGGCTCTCCGGCGGCATGCACACCCTGGTGGCTGCGCTGGTGGAAACGCTCCGCGCGGGCGGCGTCGCCATGCACGCAGGGCACAAGGTCAATGCCATTTATCGCGGCGACACGGAGGTTCCCGGCGCTGCGGCTTCCGCGCCTGAGCCGTCCAAGAGGTACGACGGCGGCGCCCCCAAACGCTGGATTGTGGAATGGGAGCGCGGCACGGAGCGCGGATATGCCGCCGCCAACATCTTGGTTGTTGCCACCGATGGCCCCACAGCCGTTAGGCTTTTGGGCCAGGAGCTCCCCGAGCTGCTGCCGTTCGCCCCCGCCCCGGGGCCGGACATCCGCCTGGTGACACTTGTTGTGGACGTCCCTGAACTCGATTCGGCCCCGCGCGGCACGGGTGTTTTGGTGGCACCGGGCGTTGACAGAATCCAGGCCAAGGCGCTCACGCATGCCACGGCCAAATGGGGCTGGCTGGCAGCCGAGACAGGCCCCGGGACGCACGTGCTGCGGCTCTCCTATGGTCGGGCCGGGGTCAAGGCTGCCGACGCCGTCAGGCTCACTGCACGCACCCCCACCGACGCGGATCTCATCGCCACGGCCCTTGTTGACGCCTCAAAACTGCTGGGTTTGCCGGTGGGTGAAGCGGACCTCCTGGGTGCGGACATTGTCCGCTGGCAGGGCGCATTGCCGTTTGCCGCCGTCGGGCATCAGGGCAAAATGGCGCAGGTCCATGCCCTGGCACAAGCTGTTCCGGGCCTGGTGGTGACCGGTGCGTGGATGAGCGGCAACGGTCTGGCGGCGGTTGTAGGCGGCACCCGGCGGCAAATCCGGGCAGCAGTGGACGCCGCCAAAAAGCAGTGATCTTGCTCACCTTCTACGTCATGTAGAGAACGTCGGTTTTAGCTTTCGGGGTGCTTGGGTGCAGACTTGAACACATGAGCCACACAAACGCAGAATCTGTCACCAAAACTCCTGATGCGACGCCGTTCACCCTGTGGACCGTGTTCAAGCGCACGGGTTCCTTCACCGGCGCAGAAGCCGCTGTTGCCGAGTTTGATGAACTGGTGGCCGCGCTGGCTGCTGAAAGCATCACGCTGCGCGGCGCCTATGATGTCTCCGCCATGCGCAACGACGCCGACATCATGGTGTGGCTGGTGGGCGACGCACCCGAGGGCCTGCAGAAGGCCGTGCGTTCCATCCGCCGCACGGAGCTGTTCGCCAACACCGAGATTGCGTGGTCCGCCATGGGCGTGCACCGCGAGGCAGAGTTCGCCAAGAGCCACGCCCCGTCCTACATGGGCCCCAACGAACCCAAAGGCTGGGTCTGCGTTTACCCGTTTGTGCGCTCCTACGACTGGTACATCCTGCCCGCTGAGGACCGCAGCCGCATGCTGCGAGAGCACGGCATGCTGGGCCGGGAATACCCGCAGGTCCAGGCCAACACCGTCTCCGCCTTCGCCTTGGGCGACTGGGAATGGCTGCTGGGACTGGAAGCCGACAACCTCATCGACCTGGTCGACATGATGCGCACCCTGCGCTACTCCGATGCCCGCCTGCACGTGCGCGAAGAAGTTCCCTTCTACACAGGCCGCCGCGTCGACGCAACCGAGATTGCCGAGGTTTTGAAGTGAGTAACCGAGCCGTACCCCCCGCACAGTATGACGCGATTCTGCTGGCCTCTTTCGGTGGACCCGAGGGCCAGGACGACGTCCTTCCTTTTCTGCGCAACGTCACCCGTGGCCGGGGCATCCCGGATGAGCGGCTGGAAGAAGTCAGCCACCACTACCGTGCCAATGGCGGTATCAGCCCCATTAACGACCAGAATCGTGCCCTGAAGGCTGCGCTGGAAGCTGAACTGGCGGCCCGCAACATCGCCTTGCCGGTGCTGTGGGGCAACCGCAACTGGGACCCGTACATTCCCGCCGTTTTGCAGGAGGCCTACGACGCCGGCCACCGCCGGCTCCTGATGCTCACCACCAGCGCCTACTCCTGTTACTCCAGCTGCCGCCAGTACCGCGAAGACATTGGCATGGCGCTGACAGAAACCGAACTGGACGGCAAACTGGCCGTGGACAAGGTGCGCCAGTACTTTGACCATCCTGGATTTGTGGAGCCCTTCATCGAGGGAACAGCGGCATCACTGGAGACGGTGAAGGCCCAGCTGGCTGCTGCTGGAAAAGCTGATGCCCCCGTGCATGTCATGTTCGCCACCCACTCCATTCCCACCCGGGACGCGGAGGCGGCCGGTCGTTCGGAACTGGAACCGCGCACCTTTGAGCAGGACTCGGCATACGCTGCACAACACCTTGCCAACGCCGAGGCCATCATGGCCAGAGTTGATCCGCAGCAGGAATGGTCCTTGGTGTACCAGTCCCGCTCCGGCGCCCCCCATGTGCCGTGGCTGGAACCTGACATCAATGATGCACTCGCCGATCAGGCAGCAGCCGGCATTGCCGGTGTTGTTGTGGTGCCGCTGGGCTTCGTCAGTGACCACATGGAGGTCCTCTGGGACCTGGACACCGAGGCGGCGGAAACGTGTGCCGAACTGGGCCTTGCTTTTCACCGTGCACCCACACCGAGCACACACCAAAAGTTCGTGGAGGGACTGGTGGATCTGATCTGTGAAAGGACCATCGAGAACAATATTGCCAACCGCCCGGCCATGACCCCGCTGGGGCCCTGGTTCGATGTCTGCAATCCGGGCTGCTGCGCCAACTTTCGTGGCACCAAGCCAGTCATCGCGGAAGTCGGCAGCAGCGTTGGCCTGGTGGCCTCCGGCAGCGGGAATAGCCGCTAACCGCGGAGACAGGATAATAAATACTGTGAAAATTGGAACCCGCGGAAGCAAGCTGGCACTGCGCCAGACACAGCAAATTACCGACCAGCTCAGCGCTGTTGGCGGCTTTGACGCAGAGATCGTGCCCATCAAGACCGACGGCGACGTCCTCACGGGCCCGCTGTCGCAAATGGGCGGAACCGGCGTCTTCGCCGCCGAACTCCGGGCGGCCGTCCTGGACTCACGCGTGGACGTGGCCGTGCACTCCCTCAAGGACCTGCCAACAGCCGCTGTTCCGGGCCTTACCCTGGCCGCCGTGCCGTTGCGGGCCGACGCCCGCGACGCCCTGTGCGCCCGGGACGGGCTGAAATTTGCGGAGCTGCCGCACGGCGCCACCGTTGGCACGGGTTCACCCCGCCGCGCCGCCCAGCTCCTGGCTGCCCGCCCGGACCTGGAGATCGTGGACATCCGCGGCAACGTGGACACCCGCCTGGCCCGTGTTCCCGGCCTGCCCGGCAACCCCGTCACCGACCTGGTGCCCGGCAAAACCGGCGACCTCGACGCCGTCGTCCTCGCAGCAGCCGGCCTGACCCGGATTGGCCGTCTGGACACCGTCACCGAGTTCCTGTCCGCCGAGGTGATGCTCCCGGCCCCCGGCCAGGGCGCACTCGCCCTGGAATGCCGCACCGCCGACGCCGTGACCACAGGCATCCTGGGCCAGTCCCTAGCTGCCGTTGACGATGCGGACACGCGCCTGTCAATCACCGCCGAACGCGCACTCCTGGCCCGCCTTGAAGCCGGCTGCAGCGCCCCCGTCGGCGCCTTCGCGCAGCGCAAGGGCTCCATGCTCCACCTCGAAGCAGTTGTCTGCTCCCTGGACGGCACCCGCACCATGCGCGTCAAGAAGGCCACAGACGGCCTCAGCCATGTTGGGGCCACGCTCCTTGGCATTGAACTGGCCGAAGAGCTGCTCGCCGGCGGTGCAGGGGACCTGGCAGATCTGGCCGGCACGGCACAGTGACGCCAACCGGTGATGGATCGTTCGCAGGAGAGGACAGCACCTTAGCTGATGCGTCCATGCCCGGCCACCCGCTTCGCGGGCGCCCGGAGCCGCTCCCGCGGGGCATGGACGCATCAGCTCGTGGCGCCAGCTCGCCTGCTCCAGGAGCCATGCCGGTTGCTACCGGTGCCGAGGCCGGCAGTGCGCTTGCCGGAGTTCGTGTTGCCGTGACCCGCAGCGCTGACCGGGCCGGGGCTTTTGCCGACGCACTTGCTGCGGCCGGGGCTGAGCCCGTCTTGGTCCCTGTCATTGACTTTGAGATGTCAGATAACGGCTCCTTGGGCGCTGCTCTGGCACGGCTGGCGGCGGGGGAGTACAGCTGGCTGGTGGTCAGCTCCATTACTGCTGTGCGGGCGCTGAAGCAATGGTGTGAGGGAGCCGGAACTTCGCTGGCCGGCCTCATTCCTGCAACAACATCCGTGGCAACCATTGGACCCACCTCCGTTGCCGTGCTGGCCGCCGAGGGCATCCACGCTTCACTGGCGCCGACGGACCTGCAATCTGCCGCGGGTCTCGTAGCACTGTGGCCGGGCCACGATCCGGCCGCCGGAACTGGACGGATCCTGCTGCCGCAGTCGGACCTGGCCGAGCCCACCCTGGTGGACGGCCTGCTCGCCAAAGGCTGGACCCCGGAAGTCGTCACCGCCTACCGGACCGTAAACTACCCCGCACACGAGGGGCGCCGACTGACGGCGACTCTGGCGGCCCGGTCCCCGGAGCGGGGACGGCGTGATTCCCTTCCCTCGCTTCCCTCGCTTCGCAAGCTCAGCAGGGAACCCCCGGGAATCGCTTACCAAGGTCGCCCCGCGACCGGGAAAATCTTACTGCCTGCGCGGGGACCTGGCCGCCAGCGCGGGGGAGCCTCCGGCTCCAGCGCTGAACAGTATCAGCTGCTCACCCCGGCCCAAGCGGCACAGGAGGTGCAGGCGGGGCTGCTGAACGCCGTCGTACTGGCTTCCGGAAGTGCAGCGCGGCGGGTGGCTGCCACCATGGCGCCGCTGCCGGACGACTGTTTGGTGATAGCCATCGGGCAGCCAACGCGGGCCGAGGCACAGCGGCTGGGCCTGCGGGTCGCGGCCACGGCCACGCACCCCACACCTGCGGGAATCGTTGCAGCACTGGCCGACGCCCACAACAATTTTCACACCAAGTAATTTACGGAGAATCCACAGTGAGCTTCCCCCAGCACCGTCCGCGCCGCCTGCGCGCCACCGCCGCCATGCGCAATCTGGTCAGTGAATTCAGGCTGGCGCCGTCGGACTTGATTTTGCCTGTCTTCATTCGCGAGGACCTTAGCGAGCCCAAGCCCATCAGCTCCATGCCCGGCGTCGTGCAGCACACCACTGCCTCCTTGGTGGCTGCCGCCCGCGAGGCACTGGCGCTGGGGCTCGGCGGTATCATGATTTTCGGCATTCCCGCCGAACGCGACGCCACCGGATCCGCCGGACTGGACCCGTTCGGGGTGTTGAACAAGGCCATCCGGGACGTGCGCGCCGTGGTGGGCGATGACCTGGTGGTCATGAGCGACCTCTGCCTGGACGAGTTCACCGACCACGGGCACTGCGGCGTCCTGAACGACGCCGGTGAGGTGGACAATGACGCCACCTTGGCCGTCTACGCCAAAATGGCCGTGGCCCAGGCGTCCGCCGGGGCGCACGTGGTGGCGCCGTCGGGGATGATGGACGGCCAGGTGGCAGTGATCCGAGAGTCGCTGGATGCGGCAGGCTACGCCGATGTTTCGGTGCTGGCCTACGCGGCGAAATACGCTTCGGCGTTCTACGGCCCGTTCCGTGAGGCAGTGGATTCACAGCTCGACGGCGACCGCCGCAGCTACCAAATGGACCCGGGCAACCGCCGCGAGGCCCTGCACGAGGTTGAACTGGATCTGGCCGAAGGCGCGGACATTGTCATGGTCAAGCCGGCCATGAGCTACCTGGACATCCTGGCCGACGTGGCAGCCATGAGCCCGGTGCCCGTGGCGGCATACCAAATCTCCGGCGAGTACGCCATGATTGAGGCCGCAGCGGCGAACGGCTGGATCAACCGCCGCGCAGCCATTGAGGAATCGGTGCTGAGCATCAAGCGGGCCGGCGCCAACATGATCCTGACGTACTGGGCGGCCGAGCTGGCCGGCTGGATGCGCAGCAACTAACTCCCCGCGGCATCCGGTTCGCCATCACTTATTCGAAGGACATCTCATGACCAGCTCGCAAGAACTCTTTGACCGCGCCAAGACCCTGATGCCCGGCGGGGTGAACTCGCCCGTGCGCGCCTTTGGCTCCGTGGGCGGCACGCCGCGCTTCATGGTCAACGCCAAGGGTGCCTACCTCACCGACGCCGACGGCCGCAACTACGTTGACCTGGTCTGCTCCTGGGGCCCTGCCCTGCTGGGCCACGCCCACCCCGACGTGCTCGCGGCAGTCCACGCGGCCGTTGACCACGGCCTGAGCTTCGGCGCCTCCACCCCGGCCGAAAGCGAACTGGCCGCCCTGGTGCAGGGGCGCGTGTCCGGCGTCGAACGGCTGCGCATGGTGTCCACCGGCACCGAGGCAACCATGACTGCCGTGCGCCTGGCCCGCGGCTTCACCGGCCGTGACCTGATCATCAAGTTCGCCGGCTGCTACCACGGCCACCTGGATTCCCTGCTGGCCGCAGCCGGATCCGGCCTGGCCACCCTTGCCCTGCCCGGCTCAGCCGGCGTCACGGCAGCAACGGCCGCCGAGACCCTGGTGCTGCCGTACAATGACCTGCCCGCCGTTGAGGCCGCCTTCGCCAGCTACGGGGACCGTATCGCTGCCGTCATCACCGAAGCCGCACCGGCCAACATGGGCGTTGTGACCCCGGGGGAGGGCTTCAACGCCGGGCTTTCACGCATCACCTCCGCCCACGGCGCCCTGCTGATCCTGGATGAGGTCCTGACCGGGTTCCGGGTTGGTGCTGCCGGCTACTGGGGCCTGACAGGCGCGAACGAGGGCTGGACTCCTGACCTGTTCACCTTTGGCAAGGTCATTGGCGGCGGGCTTCCGACGGCGGCCCTTGGCGGCCGTGCGGACGTCATGGACTACCTGGCCCCCTTGGGCCCGGTCTACCAGGCCGGCACATTGTCCGGCAACCCTGTGGCCATGGCCGCCGGTGTTGCCACCCTGACCGCTGCCACGGCATCGGTCTACGAGATTGTTGACGCCCGTTCCCTGGAACTGTCTTCTGCCTTGTCGTCTGCCTTGTCCGCCGAGGGCGTGGACCACTCCATCCAGCGGGCCGGAAACCTGTTCTCGGTGGCGTTTGGCACCTCCGCGAACGGCGTGCACAACTACGCCGACGCGCAGGCTCAGGAAGCATTCCGCTACGCTCCGTTCTTCCACTCCATGCTGGACTCCGGCGTATACCTGCCGCCCAGCGTGTTCGAGGCGTGGTTCTTGTCCGCCGCGCATGACGACGCCGCCATGAACCGCATCTTCGCCGCCCTGCCGGCTGCCGCGAGGGCCGCGGCGGGAGCCACTGCATAGTTTTCTTGGCACTGTTGCCGGTCCGGCCGGGCGGCAGCGGCGTACAATTATTGGTAAAAGATCCCTGCGAGCTTAGCCGTGTACGCCATGCGCCAGCACTTCAAGACCCTTGCCATATTCCTTGCAGTGCTGGCAGTGCTGCCATTTGCCGGGGCAGTGCCCGCCGACGCCGTCCCGGCCGGCGTCGCGGCCGCAGTGTTGACACCGGCCCAGCACTTGGCCCAAATGACCATGCAACAACGGGTGGGCCAGCTGTTCATGGTGGCGGCGGGGGCCACGGGGGCCGGCACGGCAACCATGAATGTGTTGCGCAACTACCATGTGGGCAACGTTTACCTGGCCGGGCGCAGCTACGCGGGAATCAACGCCACGGCAGCGGTGGTGGCCACCATGACCAAGACGGTGACGGCCGCCACCACGGACAATGAGTACCTGCTGGTTGCCACAGACCAGGAGGGCGGCTATGTCCAGGTCCTGAACGGTCCGGGGTTTTCGGTGATCCCCACGGGACTGGCCCAGGGCACGCTGTCGGCCGCCACCCTGAGCGCCGATGCGCGCGTCTGGGGAAACCAGCTGCGTTGGGCAGGGATCAAGGCCAACCTTGCCCCCGTGCTGGACACCGTGACACAGGCTTTTGCCCCCTACAACGCACCTATCGGGTACTACGAACGGGAATACGGTTACACGCCGGCCGCCGTGTCTGCAGAGGGCAACGCTTTCCTGGCCGGCATGAAGGCAGGGTATGTGGTGCCAGTGATCAAGCACTTCCCGGGGCTGGGCCGGGTCATTGGAAATACCGATGTCACCGCAAACGTGCACGACACCCAAACCACCATCAACGACCCCAACCTGCTGCCCTTCAAGACGGCCCTTGGCAACGGTGCACGGTACGTCATGGTCTCGAGCGCCTACTACGACAAAATTGACGCCCGGGCCGGCAAGATCGCACCGTTCTCAACGGTGGTGATGAAGACCCTGCTGCGTTCCCGTCTGGGATTCACCGGGGCCATCGTCTCCGATGACCTGTGCAACGCCGCCCAGCTGTCACCGTGGAGCTGGGCTGTTCGGGCGGCGAACTTCTTCAACGCCGGCGGAACCATGTTGCTGTGTGCCAACCCCAATGCCATCCCTTACATGTACAACGGGGTGCTGTCCCTGACCCGGACGAACCCGTCCTTTGCCGCTGCCGTGAACGCCGCGGCGCTGACGGTGCTAACCGTCAAGGCCGGGCAATAGCTCCTGCACGAGGCACTCGAGCGCGTTTAAGCAACTAAGCCGCAGTGGTGGTCGAAAAACAGCGGAAATTCCCTATTTTTCGACCACCACTGCGGCTCAGATGTAGACAGGCGTGGGGATTACAGGACGTCCGAGAGGAAACCCTTGAGACGATCCGTCTTCGGTTCGGTGAACAGCTCATCGGGCGGTCCGGTTTCAACCACCACGCCGCCGTCCATGAACGTCACGGTGTCGGAGACGTTGCGGGAGAAGCCCATCTCGTGGGTGACCACAACCATTGTCATGCCACCCTTGGAGAGATCCGTCATCAACGCCAGCACACCCTTGACCAGTTCCGGGTCCAGGGCGCTGGTGGCCTCGTCAAAGAACATCACCTCGGGCTCCATGGCCAGCGCACGGGCAATCGCCACACGCTGCTGCTGGCCGCCGGACAGGTTACCGGGGCGGGCGTCGGCTTTGTGCTTGAGGCCAACAAGGTCCAGCTGCTCCAGTGCCTTGGCGTGGGCCTGGTCCTTGGGCATCTTGCGGATCTTGCTCAGCGCCAGGGAAACGTTCTGAACAACCGTCTTGTGCGGGAACAGGTTGAACTGCTGGAAGACCATCCCAATGCGGCGGCGCAGCTCATCCGGGTTGTCCTTCAGGACTGAACGGTCATCGAGGAAGATGTCGCCCTGATCCGGTTCGATCAGCCGGTTCATGACCCGCAGCAGCGTTGACTTGCCTGATCCCGAGGGACCGATCACTGACGCCGTGGTGCCCTTGGGCACGTGCAGGTCAATGCCACGCAAAACATGGTTGGAACCGAAGGAGAGGTGGATGTTTTTGGCGGTCAGGGTTCCTGAACTAAATTCACTCATGGTTTAGAGTCCCTTTCCAATAATTGCTGCTGCCTCGTCGGGTTCAACCTTTTGGGCCTTGCCCTCACGCATGCGCTTGTCCATAAAGTTGACCAGGTGGGTCAGCGGGACTGTCAGGCACAGGTATAGCAAACCGGCGGCAACCAGGGGTGAGAGGTTGCCGGTGGTGGCGGCCTGGTCGTTGCCGATGCGGAAGATCTCCCGCTGGCTGGCCAGCAGGCCCAGCATGTAGATCAAGGACGAGTCCTTGATCAGTGAGATCAGCTGGTTCACGAGGGCCGGCAACACGCGCCGTATGCCCTGGGGAATAACAATCAGCACCATGGCTGAGCTGTAGCTGAACCCCAGGGCGCGGGACGCCTCAAGCTGGCCCTTTTCAACGCTCTGAATGCCGGAACGGAAGATTTCGCCAATGTAGGCCGCAGCCATCAAGGAAAGCGCCAGAATACCCAGGGGGTAGGGGTTGGTGCTTCCGGTCAGGATGCGAACCACGGGACCCAGCCCAAGACCAATCAACAAGATGGTCAAAATGGCGGGCAGGCCACGGAAAATGTCCGTATAGATCCTGGCGATCCAGCGTGGAATGGGATTCCGTGAAATACCCATCACTGCCAGGATCATGCCCAGGACACACCCGAAGAAGGCCGAGGAGACAGCCAAAATCAAAGTATTGGGCAGACCGACTGTCAGCATGGCAGGAATTACTTCCGCCATGGCCTCCCAGTCAAGGAACGTTTTTGCGAGCTGCTCGAGAACATCCATAGATTAGGCCTTGGGAACCGTTACTGCCTTGGAGCCCGGGGTCCAGTCTGCGGGCATGGGACGGGTGGGGTACCATTCCTTGGTCAACTTGGACCAGGTGCCGTCGGCGATAACTGCATCCAACGCCGAGTTCAGTGCGTCCGTCAGGGCCTTGTTCCCGGAATTCACGGCGTAGGCCGTGAAGTTCTGGGTGTTGACAACTTCTTCAGCGATGACAGTTCCGTCGCCGTCCTTCACCTGGCCGGTGGCCTGCTGTGAAGGAGCAACCCAGGCGTCAACCTGGCCGTTTTTCAAGTTGGCGTACGCCGTGTTGTAGTCGGCGAAGCGAACCGGTTCAATCTTCAAGGTGTTGCTGACGTAGTCATCCTGGACGGTGCCGGTGACAACTGCAATGCGGGTGTCAGCCTTCAGATCCTTGAAGCCCTTGATGGCTGAATCCGTCTTGGCAACAACGGCCATGTAGCCGAAGTCGTAACCGTTGGTGAAGCCAACGTTCTTGCGGCGTGCGTCGGTGGTGGAGATGGAAGAGGATCCGACGTCGAACTGCTTGTTCTCAACCTGGGCCAACAGGGCGGAGAAATCGGTGGACTTGAATTCAACCTTCAGGCCCAGCTTCTCGCCCATGGCGCGCAACAGTTCGTTGTCGTAACCGGTGAACTTGCCGTCCTTCAGGAAGATGTTCGGCGGGGCATCGGAGAGGGTGCCAACAGAGATGGTGCCGGCAGTGACCAGGCCGAGGGCAGCCGTGTCGATCTTGTCCAAGGGCGTGACGTCCTCGGTGGTGTACTTGTCCAGCGACACCTGGTCGCTGCCTGCCAGGGCATCTGTGGGCTTGGCCGAGCCGGAGTCAGTGGCAGCTCCGCCGCAGGCTGCCAGCGAGAAGGCCAGTGCAACGGCAACAGGGACTGTGGTGAGCCACTTGAGGGCTGATTTCTTCATCAAACATTCACTTTCATTGCAGGTGCCCAGCCCGAAAGACGCATCGGGCAGGGTAAGCGTAGCGTGGGGAGCAGTGAAGCAACTCACAGGAGTTTCGTAGCAGAACTCGGGCCACAAAACTAAATTATGTCACCCGGTCCCAAATTGTGGCGGGTACGAATTTATGCTTGCCGAAACCTGTATTTTGCAGAATTAAGGTGAGATCAATGCCGTAACAGTGACTGGCGCGTGACGTTGGCGAGGTCACATCGCTGCACGACTGACGTGCCGCCCCGCGTTAAGAGCGAAGTGGCAGGGGCTGTGATTTAGATCATGGTTGGCGAAAGCGCCCAGGCAGCCTGTGCAGTTTAGGGGAGCACCGGCCAATCGCCTTCAATGACGGCTGCCGGATCCTTGACCCGGCGCAGATACCCCTGGAAATCAGCTGCCTGTTCCAGGGCCCAGGTGATTTGGGCTTTGTGGAGATCCATGACGTCCACCCGCAGTGCGCTGTATTTGGCAGCCAGGGCGTCGGCCAGCCGGAGCGTGGCTTCTGCGTCGGCAGCCGAGGTGTGGGCGGCGTCGAGCTTGATCCCGTATTCCTCGCAGAGGGCAACCAGCGTCCGGCTGCCCTTGCGGAATTTGTCCAGATGCTTGTTGCAGATGAAGGGGTCGATGACCGGTGCCGCAGTGATCTGCTCCAGCCCGTGCCGGCGGGCCTCATTGGCCAGGACGGTGAAGTCGTAGCTGGCGTTGAAGGCGATGACGGGGATGTTGTTGGCAAAGAGGGTGGCCAGAACAGCCCCCACTTCGGCTGCCACAACGGCGGCCGGGCGCCCATGCTCGCGGGCGTGCTCGGTGCTGACACCGTGAATGGCTGCCGCCTCCGCGGGGATTTCGACGCCGGGATCCGCCAACCATTCGTGCACGTCATCGACGGCACCCTGCTCATCAACCATCACAATGGAAGCGGTCACAATCCGGGCCGTGCGGGGGTCCTTGCCCGTGGTTTCCAAATCAAACGCGGCCCGGGGGTGCATGCTCCAGCTAGTCATCCCCCAACGCTACCCGCTGGGTGGGACATCCGGGCGCGGAGGCCGCCGCGGCGAACTACGCTGGAGGCATGCGTGAGCAGTATGTAGAGGCGGTTTTGGCCGTGGCCGAGTTGATTCCCGCGGGCAGTGTTTTGTCCTACGGGGACATTGCGGCGTTGCTGGAAAGCGGCGGCCCGCGGCAAGTGGGTGCCGCCATGTCCGCAGAGGGCGGCGCCGTGCCGTGGTGGCGGGTGATCCGCGCCAGTGGCAGCGCCCCGCAAGGCCACGAGGGTCGGGCACTGGAGCGCTACCGCCGCGAGGGGACTGCGCTGCGTGGTGATCCTGCGGAACGGCCAACGCCCGGCCGGGCCCCTGCCTGGCGGGTGGAGATGAAGACTGCCCGGTGGAACCCCCGGGAGGCGGATTTTGTGCTCATTGACGCCATCACCGGGCGGTTGCACGCCGCGGACCAGGTGCCGGGGGACCAGGCGCCTCCCGAGTCCGGGGGTGGCAGCGCGGCAATGTCAGTGCCTCGTGATGGACTGGGTGCATGAGCACGCAAACAGATCCGGCATCGCAGGCACCGTCCCACCCAACTGTGCCCCGTCACTCTGTGCCCCATCAGGGCCGGCCCGTTCAAACACTGCCCAAGCTCACCTTGGTGGCCCCCGCCCACAGTGAAAGCAGTGCGCCGATGCTGAGCTCCGACCAGCAGGCCGTGGTTGACCTCAAGCCCGGAGCCGGGCCCGTCTTGATCTGGGGTGCGCCCGGCACAGGCAAGTCCACAGTGTTGATTGAGGCTGCCGTGAAGCGGATCGAGCACGACGCCGTCGATCCGGCAGGTGCCCTGCTGCTGGCACCGTCACGCCTGGCTGCCGCACGTCTGCGCAACGGCTTCAGTGCCCGCCTGAGCCGAAGCTTGAGCACCTCCCCGGCCAGGACCTGGTCCTCCTATGCCTTCGACCTGTTGCGCCGGGCCAAGGTGGAGGGCCGCATGCCGCACCTGGACGGCCCGCCGCGGCTCATGAGCGGCCCCGAACAGGACCTCATCATCAGGGACCTGCTGGCCGGCCACAGGTTGGGGCTGGGCACAGACCCGCAATGGCCGGCGGAACTTGCCGAGGCCCTGGACACGCGCGGTTTTCGCCAGGAGATCCGCCAACTCTTTGACCGGGTCATCGAGTACGGGCTTGCCCCGGAGGACTTGGCGGGGTTGGGTGCCGCCAACCAGCGCCCCGACTGGGTGGCCGCCGCGTCACTGTATGGGGAGTACCGGGACGTGGTGGATTGGGGCAAGTCGGGCTCCTTTGACCCCGCCGGCATCATCACGGCCGCAACAACACTTCTGCGCATAGATCCCGAGTTTCTGGCCCAGGAACGCCACCGGCTTACCCTGATTGTGGTTGACGACATTCAGGAAGCCAACAAGGCGGTGCACGAGCTCCTGCAATTGGTGGGGCACGGCAAGGACGTGCTGGTGGCTGCCTCCCCGGACACCGTGGTGCAGGGTTTCCGAGGGGCCCGCCCCGACCTGGTGGCCACGCTGGGCGATTCCCTGGGAACGCTGGAATTGCCCCTGCAGCAATTTGGGCTGTCCACCTCGCACAGGATGAGCAAGCAGTTGGCTGCTGCGTGGTCCGGGGTGGCGGACCGCATTTTCCAGATCCGCGGCGGCCACAAGGCGCGCGAGTTCAGCTGGCCGCAGGACACTGCAGCGAACCCTGAGTCCTACGTCAGCGCCCATGTTGTGGCCTCCGAGGTTCACGAGCTGCGCCTGGTGGCCGAACGCATTCTGCACCTGCAGCACCTGGGCGGGCACGGCCTGAACGAGATTGCTGTCATCGTGCGCACGGGTTCGGCCCTTGCTGCGCTGCAGAGGTACCTGAGCGGTCAGGGCATTGCCGTGAAGGTTCCCGTGGCGGAAAACCCCGTGCGGGATGAGCCGGCCGTGCGCCCCCTGCTCGAGGCATTTGCCGTGGCGCTGGCGCCCGGGAAGTTCGACGCCGAGGCAGCAGTTGCGCTGTTGACCTCCCGGCTGGGGCGTTCCACTGCCTTGGGGCTGCGTCGTTTGCGCCAGGCCCTGCGGCAGCAGGAGCTGCACGCCGGCGGCGGCCGGGCCAGTGACGAACTGCTGGTGGAGGCGCTGCTGAATCCCGACAAATTGGCCGGGCTGGGGTGGGAAGCGGCCAACGCCGCAAGAATTGCCGCCATGCTTGCTGCGGGCCATGAAGCGGTGGCCGAGCCGGGCGCCAACGCAGAAACGGTCTTGTGGGCCCTGTGGGATGCCTGCGACAGTTCCGGCACCTGGGAATCGCAGGCCTTGCGGGGCGGACCCACGGGCATCCGTGCCGACAGGGACCTTGACGCTGTCATGGCCCTGTTCCAAACGGCCGAAAGGTATGTGGACCAGCTCCCCGGATCCAACCCGCAACAGTTCCTTGACTATTTGATGAGCCAGGAGCTGCCCATGGACACCCTGGCGGCGCGTGCCCAACGCACCGACGCGGTGGAGATCCTGACGCCCGCCAGTGCCGCCGGGCGGGAATGGCCGGTGGTCATTGTGGCCGGCCTGCAGGAGGGCGTCTGGCCCAACACACGCCTGCGCGGTGAGCTGTTGGGCAGCCAATTGTTGGTGGATGTGCTGGAACGGGGTGCGCAGGCTGCCCGCCAAATAGAGCCGGCAGCCCGCCTGCGGGACATCAGGTATGACGAACTGCGCAGCTTTGCCGCAGCCATGTCACGGGCCAGCGAAAAACTCATTCTCACAGCGGCAGCCGGACATGATCTGCAGCCCTCACAATTCATTGACTTGGCGGCCCCGTACATTCCCGTCACCGACTCCGGCGGCGAGTCCCAGTACCCGGTGCGCCCCGTTGAGCATGTGCCGCGGCCCATGACACTGCGGTCCCTGGTGGCCGAGCTGCGGCAGGAATCGGAAATGCATGCCGATCCGGAGGCGGTCAGGATGCTGGCGGTATTGGCGAAGCAGGATGTTGCCGGTGCTGATCCGCAGCAGTGGTGGGGGCTGCTGCCCCTGAGCACGCAGGCACCCATTATTGCCCCGGGCCAGCCCGTGACCGTCTCGCCGTCGAAGGTTGAAGAGGTGTTGAAGTCTCCGCTGAATTGGTTTGTCAAGGCCGCCGGCGGGGAAGCCACCACCGACTTTGCCCGCAGCCTGGGCACGCTGATCCATGCCATTGCCCAGGACATTCCCAACGGGGCCGGCCACGAATACCTGGCCGAGCTGGACAAGCGGTGGCCATCATTGGGGCTGCCCGAATCGTGGGAAGGCGATGTGGACTACCGACGGGCGCAGGAGATGCTGGGCAAACTGGCCCAATATGTTGTCGCAGCCCGCCAGGACGGCCGCACCCTGCTGGGGGTTGAGCAAAACTTCAGTGTTGAACTGGGGCAGCTGCCCGCCAACGCCTCAGGGGACGAAACCGGGGACGAGGCCGGGACGCCGGCCACTGGCCGGGCTGTGGTCTTGCGCGGGCAGGTGGACAGGCTGGAAGCCGATGCAAACGGCAATTTGATCATCGTGGACATCAAGACGGGGCGCAGCAAACCCACCAAGGACCAGGTCGCCGAGCATCCGCAGCTCGGCGCCTACCAAGTCGCGGTGACTGCCGGCGGCTTTGCCGACCAAGCCCTGGCCGCGGGCCTGGCAGGTGCCGGTTCCGGAGGGGCCGCGCTGCTGCCGCTGGGGGACGGCACCAAAACTGTGAAGACTCAGGACCAGGCTCCCATGGTGGCCGGAAGCGACAACGATCCCACCGGCAAGGTCATGGAGGCCGCACTGTTGATGGCCCAGGCCGTGTTCCCCGCACGGCACGGTGCCGACTGGTCCGAACGCAATGGCTGCCCGCTGCCCACTATTTGCCCGCTGTGCCCGGAAGGGAAACAAATCACCGAATGAGCCTTTCACAGCTTTTGAGCCCGTATGAACTAGCTGAGTTGTTGGAGCAACGCCCTCCCACGGCCGAGCAGGCAGGCATTATTTGTGCCCCGCTTGAACCGTTGCTGGTCATTGCCGGGGCCGGATCGGGAAAGACCACCACCATGGCGGACCGAGTGGTGTGGCTGGTGGCCAACGGTCTGGTGCTGCCCGAAGAAATTCTCGGCGTCACCTTCACCCGCAAGGCGGCGGGTGAGCTGGCGGCCAGGATCCGGGGACAACTGGCCAAACTGGGCACCCTGGCCCGCTCCGGTGAGGTGGCACTGGCCCCGGCAGCCGCCGCCAGGGACGCGCTGGAACCCAAGGTGTCCACCTACCACTCCTACGCCAGCGGCATTGTCACCGACTACGGGCTGCGTCTGGGCATTGAGCGGGACGCGGTGGTGATGGGTGCTGCCGAAGCCTGGCAGTTGGCCAGCGAAGTGGTGGAAGCCCATGACGGCGCCCACGAACACTTCACGGCCGCCAAATCCACGCTGATTCAGTCGGTCATGGATTTGGCCGGTGAATGTGCCGAACACCTGCAGGATCCTGCCCACGTGAAAAACGTGATTGAGAACTATGTCAGCAGCTTTCAGGCCCTGCCCTACATTGCTGAGACTGCCAAGCCGGCCACGGCCACCGTCAAAAAACAGCTGGATGTCCTGCGCACACGCGCTTCGGTGACGGCCCTGGTGCAAAGCTATGCGGAGGCTAAACGGCGCCGCAATGTTCTGGACTACGGAGACCTGGTGGCCCTGGCGGCAAGAATCGCCCAGCAGGTTCCGCACGCAGGGGAGATGGAACGCCAACGCTACAAGGTGGTGCTGCTGGATGAGTTCCAGGACACCTCGCACGCGCAGCTGCAGCTTTTTGCCCAGCTCTTTGGCGGCGGGCACCCCGTCACGGCCGTGGGCGACCCCCACCAGTCCATATACGGTTTCCGGGGCGCCTCCGCCGGCCAGCTGTTCCGGTTCCCGGAGATTTTCCTCAAGTCCGACGGCGGGTACGCACCAACGGCCGAGCTCACCATTGCCTGGCGCAATTCCGCCCACATTTTGGCAGCCGCCAATGTCATGTCGGCCGAACTGGCACAGGCCCAGACCCGGAAGGCCAATGCCAAGATGGCGGCAGGCCTCACTGAGGCCGAGCGGGCAGCTGCCGGGCCCAACGTGGTGGTTTCGCCCTTGCGGGAAAAGCCGAACGCACCGACGGGGGAAGTGGTGCTGGCACGGTATGAGACGGAATTGGTGCAGGCAGAGGCCATTGCCGAACAGATTTTGGCCCGCAAGGGCGACTTCAGCCACCGTGGCGGCGCCCAAGGTGCCATGACAGTGGCAGTGCTGTGCCGCCGTCGTGCACAATTTTCCCGCCTGCAATCGGTGTTTGAGGCGCGCGGAATTCCTTACGAAATTGTCGGTTTGGGCGGGCTGCTGGGCACCCCGGAAATTGTGGATTTGGTGGCCACCCTGCGCGTCATCGCCGATCCCGGCCGCTCCGACGCCTTGATGCGGTTGCTGACGGGGGCCAGATGGCGCATTGGCCCGGCGGACTTGATGGCCTTTGGCGATTGGGCGCGGTATTTGGCCCGGCGCAGGCAATGGGCGTCGAAGCACAAAGTGGACTTTGATGCTGCCGTGCGTGCCGATGCCAGGGCCAACGAATTCGGCGGAACCCTTGATCCGAGGCAAGCGTCCCCTGAAGCTGTCCCGGAGACAGTGGTGGCGGCCGACTTGGTGGATTCGTCGTCCCTGATTGAGGCCCTGGACTACCTCAGTGCCGACTACTGGCCCGGGGCGGCACGTCCGCTCAGTGATGTTGCCAGGACCCGCCTTCTGGCGTTGCGGGACGAGCTGCGGGTGCTGCGGACCTTTGTGGGGGAGGACCTGAGCAATCTGCTCGGAGTCGTGGAGCGGACCATGCTGCTGGACATCGAGCTGGCTGCCAAACCAGGCTCAAGCATCCACCACGCCCGGCGAAACCTTGATGCGTTTGCCGATGCCGCGGCAACGTTCATGCATGCAGCCCAGCGGGTGGACCTGGATGCCTTCCTCGGCTGGCTGGAAACGGCCGAATCGGAGGAGGGCGGACTGGAAATGACGCCCACCGAGAGCAACCCGGACGCCGTGGCACTGCTGACGGTGCACGCCTCCAAGGGGCTCGAATGGGACGTGGTGTTTGTGCCCGGCATGAACGCCGGTGCATTTCCCAGCACCAGGGCCGACCGCTGGAGCACGGGTGCCAAATCCCTGCCCTGGCCGCTGCGCGGGGACAAGGAGGACCTGCCCGAATGGGACCTCAACGTGCCGGACCTGAAGACGTTGATGGACAACGAGAAATTGTTTGCCGATGACGTGCTGCTGCACGGCGAAGAGGAGGAACGGCGGCTGGCCTATGTGGCTTTCACCCGCGCCCGCGACTTCCTCATGTGCTCCAGCACGGTGTGGGGGAGCGGGAAGAAACCCCTGGCGCCGTCGAAGTTCCTGGATGAACTCCTCCCGCTCACCGAGGGTGCCGCGCACAGCGCTGAGATCCTGCAATGGTTGGCCGACCCTGAGGAGGATGCGCAGAACCCTGTCAGCGCGGGTGCCGAAAGTGCCCAATGGCCCTACGACCCGCTCAACGGGCCAGACATCGTGGGCCGAAGCGGCGTCGCGGAGAGAGTGGGGCGGCGGGAGAATGCCGAACGCTCGGCGGCGGCAGTCCAAGCCGCCGGTCTGGAGTTGGCAAGCGCCGGCGCGGACGTCGCGGATCCGCAGGAGTTCTTTGCGGACAATCCCCGCTGGGGCAAAGAACTTACCGTGCTGCTGGCCCAGGAACAGGTGGAATCCGACCAGCTGCGCGTGGAGCTGCCACCACACATTTCCGCATCACGGCTGGTGGCTCTCGGTGAGGATCCGGAGAAAGTTACCCGTGCCATGCGCCGCCCCGTGCCCACCAAACCCGGCATGGCAGCCAGGAAGGGAACAGCCTTCCACAGCTGGATCGAAGACTACTTTGGCACCAGCGGCCAACTGGACTTTGATGAGGTCCCGGGCGCCGACGCCTACGTTGATGAGGCCTACGGGCTGGCCGACATGCAGGAAACGTTCAAGAATTCTGCCTGGGCCACCCGCATCCCTGCCGACCTGGAGGTGCCCATAGAAACCAGGGTGGCCGGGGTGGTGGTGCGCGGCCGCATTGATGCGATCTTTCGTGACGACGACGGCGGCTGGGACCTGATTGACTGGAAAACCGGAAAAGTGCCCTCGAAGGCACAGCTGGCCGTCCGCGGTGTGCAGCTGGCCGTGTACAGGCTGGCTTGGGCGCGGCTTAAGGAGGTGCCGCTGGAGCAGGTTCGCGCAGCGTTTTACTACGTGGGCCAGGACAAACTCATTCGTCCAGTGGATCTTGCGGGCAAGGACGAACTCGAAGCCATCGTCACCAACGCCTATTCGGGTTAGCCCCACAAGCTATTTCTTAAGCGGGATGACCTTCATGGCCGTGGTGTCCACATCTGCGGATGCGACAGGGTCAGCTGCAGCCGGCTCCGTTGGGTCTGCGCCGGCGGCGGTTTCGCTGGTGGCTTCAGTTTCATCGGCGGAGCTGTCACTGGCGCGGGCCGTCCCTCCGCCAGCCTCGTTTGCAGCCGCGTCGGCGGGTTCGACGGCGTCGCCGGCCTTGGTCGTCGCACCGGCCGTCGCGCTGGCGGGCGGAGCGGCAACGACCGGCACAGCTGACGTTACCGCTTCGACAGACCGGACCGGCTTGGCCGGCTTCGTCGGTAAGGACTGCTTGACAGGCCCGACCGGCTTGGCCGGCTTGGGTGGCGCCGCCGGGGCGGGTGCAACCATAGCTGGTTTGACCGGGGAAACAGGGGCGGCAGGTGCGGCCGGGACCACTGTGGCCTCAACGCTGATGGGCTGCCCGCCGTGTTCGGCAATGTCAGCTTCCAAGGTGCGCAGCATGGACTCTGCGTCCTCCACCATGCGTGCGCTGTCTGCCGCATAGCCCTTGACAAGCCATTGGGCCAGCGCAAATTCTGCGCTCAGGGCTGCACGGCGCAGCAGGTGCGGGTCGGGAGTCTCATGGCGGGCTGCCGCATAGGCTGCCATCACGGCGTCCACAAAATTTGAATCGTTCACGGCCACCAGCCAGGCGAAGTCGTCGGCGGGGTCGCCCACGCGCAGGTCTGTCCAGCCAATCACGGCCGTGACCTGGTCGCCGTCGAGCAATATGTTGTCTTCGTGCAGGTCCCCATGAACCACGCTGGCATTGAAACGCCAGAGGGCAACATCCTCCATGGCATGCTCCCAGCGGCGCAGCAGCGACGGCGGGATCTTGCCCGTGGTGGCCGACTGGTCCAGCTCATTGAGTTTGCGCTGGCGGAATTCGTTGGCCGTGTAGCTGGGCAGGTCATAGGTGGTGACAAGGTCCTGCGGCAAATCGTGGATGGCTGCGATGGCCGCGCCAATCTCCTGCGCCATCGCGGCGCTTCCGGCCGCCAATTCCTCGACGGTTGCGGGCCGACCGGCGATGTGGGAATACACAAAAGTGGTGAGCTCGCCCTGGCGGACAGTCCCGGCAACCGTGGGCAGCAGGAACGGCAGTTCGGCGCGGATGGCGGGCGGGAAGGCCCGCAGCACCTGCCGCTCGGTCTCCAGGCGCGTGCTGGCCTCGGCATGCCGCGGCGAGCGCACCCGCCAGCGCCGGTTGTCCGAGTCAACGAGCAAGGCTGAGCAGAAATCCGCAGTGTCATCCGGTTCCGGGCCAAAGGCGGTCACGTTAAGTCCGGGCACGGCAGCGCTGGCGATAGCGGCCAATTCGATTGCAGTCATTCTTCTCACACCTCTACCGTAGAACGCTATTGCCCCAACGCCGCGCCGCTGGGGCGGCGAGTCGTGAGAACTAGTGGCGAAGCTGTTCATCTTGTCCACAATCACGGTCCGTGGAATGTAAAAAGTTGCCGTGGATGCGTACGGTAGAAGCATGATCAAATCCCAGCTCACTGCCGAAACAATTCTTGACAGGCAGTGCGAGCAGCGAATTGAAACCGGCTACCTGGATGCCGTGCAGCGCGAGCCCTCCCACCGGGTGGTGCTCCTGCACCGGGGCAAGGCCTTGCTGCGTGACGGGGCGCTGAACTATGTGGATCCCGCACAACACCTTGCGGCCCTCCCGGCCGGGACCATCACAGTGTTTTTGGGCAAGGTCAATGATGGGCATGGGCACCAGCTGCCGGCCGGAACTTCCCTGGTGCTCCAGATTCTCCCGTACGACGCCGGCCTGCCGGCCCGGGTGCCCGCCGGCGCCGACTTCGTTTCCTACCGTGAGGCCGCCGCACATCTGAGCGCAGCCGATGCGGAAGTCTTCATCCAGGCCGCGGCCGTGGCCAATTGGCACACCACCCACCCCTGCTGCCCCCGCTGCGGAAACCCAACAATGGTTGCCTCTGCCGGGTGGATGCGCCGCTGCACGGTGGATCAGTCAGAACATTTTCCCCGCACGGATCCTGCCGTCATCGTGGCCATTGTGGGCGCCGATGAGCGGATCCTGCTGGCCAACAACTACGCTTGGGACCCGCACAGGTACTCCACCGTGGCCGGGTTTGCCGAGGCGGGGGAGAGCGCCGAACAGGCCGCGGTGCGTGAAATTGCTGAGGAGGTGGGTGTCCACCTGCATTCCCTGGAGTACTTCGGTTCCCAAGCCTGGCCGTTCCCGCGTTCCTTGATGCTGGGCTTCATTGCCTACACGGATGACACAGTCCCCACGCCTGACAACGTTGAAGTCAGGGAAGCCCGGTGGTTTGGCCGGGAAGAACTCCAAACCGCAGTCCTCAAGGGTGAAGCGGCCATTTCCCACAGGCAGTCCATTGCCCGGTCCCTGATAGAGCATTGGTACGGCGGGCCCATCCTGGATGCCGGAGAGCAGTCATGAGTTTTGATCCACGCCAAACCGGGCTGCCGGTGATGGATGAGGGAACCGCCGAGGAGCGCATTCTGGCCGGGCTGGATGAGGAACAACGCACAGTGGCAACAACACTGAGCGGACCCTTGTGTGTGCTGGCCGGTGCCGGCACAGGAAAAACCCGTGCCATCACCCACCGCATCGCCTACGGCGTGCACACGGGTGTCTACAACCCCAACAGGCTCTTGGCCGTGACATTCACCGCCCGGGCGGCCGCGGAAATGCGCACACGCCTGCGCGACTTGGGTGTGGGCACGGTACAGGCCCGGACGTTCCACGCAGCGGCATTGCGGCAGCTGCAGTATTTCTGGCCGCACGCCGTCGGCGGCCAGCTCCCGGGCCTGCTGGAACACAAGGCAACCATCATTGGTGAGGCCGCGCGTCGTCTGCGCCTGCCCGCCGACCGGGCTGCCATCCGTGACCTTGCGGCTGAAATTGAGTGGGCCAAGGTCTCCATGCTGACCCCGGAGACGTACCTGTTGACCGCTGTTGACCGCGGCGAGCCCGGCGGCTTGGACAAGGTGGCCGTGGGGCGGCTTTTTCAGGGCTATGAGGACGTCAAGGCGGACAGGAACCTCATCGATTTTGAGGACGTGCTGCTCATAACTGTCGGCATCCTGCAGGAGGACCCGCGCGTGGCGGCCACCGTCCGGGACCAGTACAGGCACTTTGTGGTGGACGAGTACCAGGATGTGTCACCGCTGCAGCAGCGCATGCTTGACCTGTGGCTGGGCGGGCGCGACGAACTGTGCGTGGTGGGCGATGCCAGCCAGACCATCTACTCCTTCACCGGTGCCACACCGCGGCATTTGCTGGACTTCCCCAAGCGCTTCCCCTCAGCCAATGTGGTCAAACTGGTGCGCGACTACCGTTCCACCCCGCAAGTGGTGGGACTGGCCAACTCGCTGCTGGGCAATCGCCGCAGCGGCGGGCTGGGCGCCGATGCCCTGTGGTCGGCACCTTTGGAGCTGGTGGCCCAGCGCCCCGGCGGCCCGTCCCCGGAATTCCTGGAGTGCAGCGACGACGAAGCCGAGTCGGCCGCAGTCGCCGCCAGGATCAAGATCCTCATTGAGCACGGCACCCCGGCCAGTGAAATTGCTGTGCTGTTCCGCACCAACGGGCAGTCCGAAGCCTATGAGCAGGCGCTCACGGGAGTCGGTGTTGGCTACCAATTGCGTGGCGGTGAAAGGTTCTTTGCCCGCAAGGAAGTACGCGACGCGTTGCTGCAGTTGCGGGCGGCTTCGCGTGCGGCCGAGGACGAGCCGCTGGGCCAGCTGGTGCGTGACGTGCTCAAAAACTTGGGCTACCAGGCCGAGGCGCCCAAAACCGGTGGGGCCGTGCGGGAACGCTGGGAGTCCCTCTCGGCACTGGTGGCCCTTGCCGATGAACTGGTTGTTTCACGCAGTACGCCCGAGCACGTTTTCTCGCTGGTGGACTTTGTTGCCGAACTGCAGGATCGTGCCTCGGCCCAGCATGCGCCCACGGTGCAGGGCGTCACCTTGGCGTCACTGCACTCGGCCAAGGGCCTTGAATGGGATGCGGTCTTCCTGGTGGGCCTGAGTGAAGGGCTCATGCCCATCTCCTTCGCTGACACCCCCGAAACTGTTGATGAGGAACGCCGGCTGCTGTATGTGGGGATCACCCGCGCCAGGGAATTCTTGAACTTCTCCTGGTCGACGGCGCGGACCCCCGGCGGCAGGGCCAACCGCAGGCCCTCCCGATTCCTTGATGGGTTGCGGCCCAGCTCGGTGGGCGGCGCACCCACAGGGCCCCGCCAGCCTGCCGTGAAGAAGTCCCGCAAGGTGGCCGGTCCTTCGGTGTGCCGGGTGTGCGGGAAAATCCTCAATACCGGTGCCGAACGAAAGGTTGGCCGTTGCCCCGACTGCCCGCCGGGCTACGATGAGGCAATTTTTGAACAGTTGCGCCAGTGGCGCCTGAAGGAATCCGCAGCCGCGGAAGTCCCCGCCTTTGTGGTGTTTACGGATGCAACACTCATGGCCATTGCCGAGGCGGCGCCGCAGGATCTTGATGCCCTGGCATCGCTGCCCGGGGTGGGCCCGGCCAAACTGGAACGCTATGGTGAGGCAGTGCTGGAGATTGTGGCCAGCGACTGATTCTGCCATTGGCAGCCGCACTCGGGGTGGGTGCTGAATTCCTGCTGCGTCCACCGTCCGTTGTCCGGATGGAACGTCAGCACGGACGACCATGAGGCGGGCTGGTTCACTGCGTCCAGAAACAACAGGGTATGCTGCGCCGCAGTCCCGGCCAAGGTGACGGCCATGGCTGCGTTCTCCAACAAGTGCGCATTGTGCCGGGGGTCGGTGGCGGTTTCCGGGCTGAGGGACAGTTGGCCGCACACGTCCAACCATTGCGGGTCAGCGAGGCTGCGGTGCCGTTCCACACATTCGGCACACGCTGTTTCGCCCGGCACCACCAACGGGCCCACCAGCCCGTCCTGCTCACGCAGCAGCACCAGGAGGTGGGGCCGGCCGGCCCCCATGAAACGCGCCGAAGTTGGTGCGTGCACCACGTCATGGCCCACCACCACGGCAAGATCAAGGTACCTCAGGCTGGGACCCCCGGCCCCGCCGTCGTGCACTACATGGGCGTTGCTGCTGGGATCAAGCCGCAGCAGGTGCCTGCGCACAGCCACCGAACGGGCCAAGCCAATGTCGGCCAGCAGGAACGACCCGGGGCTGACATCCGTGGCCATCACGGCACTGTCATCTTCGAGCAGCAGCGTCCCCACACCGGCGCCGACCAGCACCGCTGCAAGTGCTGCGCCCGTGCGTCCCAAGCCCACAATATGGACCACGGAATGCTCGCGCCGGGCCAAATAGTCCCGGCACGGACCCCGGTACAAACTGAGAAGGGCCGGGCGTTCAGGCAGGAGCCGCTCGGCGCGAAACCCCTGGGTGCTCAGCTCGTCGTCACTGAAAAGCAGCTCCGAAATCTTCGTGCAAATGTCTGCGGCACGCGCCTGCCCCACACCGAGCGCGGCAGCCCGCACCATCACCTCGCCATCGGCTATGCCCTGCCCCAACGCGGCCACAAACGCCACATCGGACTCCGCCAATCCCTCCAGGATC
The DNA here is from genome assembly GCA_039932175.1 of Specibacter sp. Classification (GTDB taxonomy): domain Bacteria; phylum Actinomycetota; class Actinomycetes; order Actinomycetales; family Micrococcaceae; genus Specibacter. Next base: position 11,264 of record JBDTQM010000006.1, on the reverse strand, counting down.
ACCCCGCCCGGGCCCAGGCCTATCTGGATGCTGTGGTTGCCGCGCCGCACCATGCGAAGCCCCGGGTTGATGGTTGTCATGACGACCTCCTAAGCGGATCTTCCTCGAGCCGGCCTGCGGCAAAGGCACTACCTACAGATCATGGCACGTTGCGCCCGGGCGTGCGCAGAGTTATCCACACCCTTGAAGTTGTCCACAAACCGGTCCCGCCAACTTTAGAACAGGGGCCCCAGGGCTGTACCGTCGAAGTATGGCAGCAGCATTGGATCCTCGCAGGCGGCCCATCGGCAAGGGCACCCCCGGGCCGCTGGGCGACTCATACTCGGCACATCGGCGCAGCAACGGCGAGGCAGTGCTGGTCCGGCGGACGGCGCGGCGCAAAACCGGCTTGGCCGCGTTTTGGGAAGGCCCCCAGGCAGTCATTGCGGTGCCGGCCCGGCTGAGTCTTGAAGACGAACAGTATTGGGTGCCGCACATGGTGGCGAAATTGGAGGCAGGCCTCAAAGGCGGCAAGCGCCACGTGCAGCCCAGCGACGATGCCCTGATGCGGCGCAGCTTGTTCCTGTCCGGGAAGTATTTGGGGTCCCGGGCCGCGCCCCAATCGGTGCGGTGGGTGAGCAATCAAAATGGCCGCTGGGGATCGGCAACTCCGGCCCGGAAAAGCATCCGCATCTCCCACCACGTGCAGGGAATGCCCGAATGGGTGGTGGACTATGTGCTCCTGCACGAGCTCACACACCTGATCCACGCCAACCACAGCCCGGCGTTCTGGGCCGAAATGGCGGGTTTTGCCGAGCTGGACAAAGCCAAGGCGTTCCTTGACGGCGCCTCGTTTTCAGCCAACCGCAACATTCGCGGCATGAACAACGACCTGGACGACTACACTGCGGACAACGAACCCGCGGATTAAGAGCTGCGGGGGCCGTTGTGGACATTTGATGGTGGTCCACCACCATCAAATGTCCACAACGGCCCCCGCAGGGCCAAAGCCGACGACTATTTGTCCGTGTCAGGGTCCTTGGGGCCGCTCTCGACTGCACCTGATCCGTCGGAGCCGGAATCGGCGTCGCCCGAAGGGGTGTCGTCAAAGCCGCCGTCCAGGAGCTTGGCCAATGCCGCATCGACATCCGAATCCGAGGCGTCCTCCAGGCTGCGGCGAGCGCTGAAGCCTGCTGCGTCGTCCAGGTCGGCTGCCGTGGGGAGCAGGTCGGGGTGGGCCCAAATGGCGTCGCGGCCGGCAATGCCGCGCTGTTCCTTCAGTGAGGCCCACAAAGCTGCAGCCTCACGAAGCCTGCGGGGGCGCAGTTCCAAGCCAACCAGCGAGCCGAAAGCGTGCTCAGCCGGGCCGCCGGTTGCACGACGGCGGCGAATGGTTTCGCGGATGGCCGCGGCTGCCGGAAGATTCGCCGCAGCCTCAAAGCTGAGCTCGTCAACCCAACCCTCAACCAGGGCCAGGGCTGTTTCCAGCTTGGCCAGGGCGGCGTCCTGCTCGGGCGTGCGGGCCGGCATGAAGACACCTTGGGACAATGCTTCCTGCATGGCTTCCGGATTGGAGGGATCAAGGTTCTGGGCCAGGTCTTCAATCCGGGACATGTCGATGTGGATGCCGCGGGCGTACGACTCAATGGCGCCCAGCAGGTGGCCGCGCAGCCACGGCACCTGGACAAACAGGCGTGCATGGGCTGCCTCGCGCAGTGCCAGGTACAGGAGAATCTCCTGCTCCGGCACTTCAAGACCCTCGCCGAAGGCCTTGATGTTGGAGGGGATCAGGGCCATTTGGAGATCAGCCAGCGGGATGCCGATGTCGGTGGAGCCGAGCACTTCCTTGGCAAGGGCGCCCACGGCTTGGCCCAGTTGCAACCCAAACAAGGCACCGCCCATGTTCTGCATCATCGACGCAGCACCGCCCATGGCCGACTTCATTTCCTCGGGGAGTTGTTCATTCATGGCCTTGGAGATGGCGAAGGCGATGCTGTTGGCCACAGGCTCCGTCAACCGCTGCCAGGTGCCGAGGGTTTCCTCAACCCATTGTGCCCGCGACCATGCGCGGCCAATGATGGCTGTTGCGGCAAGGTCGGTGACCGGGTCCAGCCACATTTCAGCCAGGCGCAATGCTTCATCCACGCCCTGCTGCTGGGTTGGGGTTACGGAGGGGTCGTCGCCGGCTGCAGCCTTGCGGGCGGCGTCACGGGCCAAGTCCCAGTTGACCGGGGTGTCGGAGTTGCCGCTCATCATGGCCTGGACCTGGGAAAACATTTGCGCCAGCGCGTTTGGATCGGAGGGCAGCCCGGCTGCCTTGGCCAGTTCGGCAGGGTCAAAGCCTTCCATGCCCTGGCCGCCCAAAAGGTTGGCGAGCATTTCCTGAAGCGGATCCTTCGGGGTGTCGTCGTCGTTGTTGGCTGGTGTGGAAGACATGATGGCCCGTTCGTTGGCGTGGACGCTGAATACTTTCACGTTACCGCCGCTGCCTTGAGTTGTCGCCCCGTTCAAGGCGCCTGTTCGCTACAGGCAAAGGGATTTTTGGCACGTGGCAACGGGCGGCAGCACTCACTGCCTGCTCCCAGCCCGGGCACATGTGCAGCACAATTGGACACAGTAAGCTTAGTGGTTGGCACCCGTTTACCTGTGGGTGCCTGCGAGGCCCAACAGAGCTTGGAAAGGTCACAGGTTTGAGCCAGGAGATACTAGAGACGGCCCAGTCGCCGAGCACATTTCGGGACAAAAGATTCTCCCTCATGCTTGTCTCCGGGGCCCTGTCGGTGGTGCTTGCTGTTGCCGCCATGACCATCCCGGTCCCGTATGTTGTTGAATCGCCTGGCCCTGCCATCAATACGATTGGCAAATTCAACGGCAAGCCGCTCATCACCATCTCCGGCCACGAAAACTTCCCCGCCACCTCCGGCAGCCTGGATCTGACAACAGTTCACCTGACGGGCGGCCTGCCCGACAGCCGGATTAATTTCTTTGACGCGCTGGCGTCCTGGCTCACGCCGTCGCACACCGTCTACCCGGCCGAGCTCATTTATGCCCCGGGTGTCAGCCAGGAAACAGTGGACAGTGAAAACTCGGCAGCCATGACCGGGTCGCAGGAAAATGCCACGGCCGCCGCCATGGCCGCCCTGAGCATCCCCTTCGAGATGAATCTGTCAGTGGCATCCATCCCTGCCGACGGCCCGTCGTCGGGCATCCTGAAGCCCGACGACGTCCTGCTTACCATCGGCGGGCGGAAAATCACCGACCTTTCCGTGGTGCAGTCGGTATTGGCGCAGGGCCAGGGTGCCCCGGTGGAGCTGACAGTGCGCCGCGGCGGCGCCGAGAAGAAAGTCACCGTGACACCCAAACTTGGCGATGGAGGCAAGTACCTGGTGGGCATCACCACGCAAAACACGTTCAAGTTCCCGTTCGACGTCAAGATTTCCCTGGAGAACATTGGCGGCCCCAGCGCCGGCATGATTTTTGCGCTGGGCATCATGGACAACCTGACACCCGGGGAGCTAACGGGCGGCAAGAAATTTGCCGGCACGGGAACCATCGACCCGGCAGGCAAGGTTGGCGGCATTGGCGGGATCGCCCAGAAGATGGTGGGCGCGCAGCAAAACGGGGCCGACTACTTCCTGGCCCCGGGCGCCAACTGCGGTGACGTTGTGGGGCATGTTCCCGACGGGCTGCAGGTTATTAAGGTCGACACGCTCGAGGCGGCATACGACGCCGTTTCCCTGATTGGTTCGGGCAAGGACGGTTCCGCACTGCCCACCTGTACGTAACAATTGCGCATCTTAAGGAACTTTGATTGGCGCCTGTTCGTGGCAACAAGGGACAGTACTAAGTAGTAGCACCGGCAATTTTCAGTTCCACCACTTGAGTAAGAGGTAGAGAGTGACATCCCGCCCAGCACCGCCGCCGAGCAATTCCATCAGGCCAAAGCGTCGCAGTGCGCTGCTGCCGACCATCATTGTGGTGGCGGCGCTGGTGGTTGGAGTTGTCCTTTTCTCCGGCGTTTACACGAACCTGCTCTGGTTCAGCCAGATCGGCTACTCCGAAGTTTTCTGGACTGAGCACATTGCCAAGCTGTTGATCTTCTTCACGGCCTTCCTTATCATGGCGTTGGCCGTGTACTTCTCCATTCGGGTGGCGTACCGGGCCCGGCCCATCTATGCCCCGGACAGCGCCCGCGAGGACAACCTTAACCGCTACCAGATGCAGCTGGAACCAATTCGCCGCGTGGTGATGATCGGCATCCCGGTGGTCTTTGGTTTGTTTGCCGGCACGGCAGCCATGGCCCAATGGGAAAAGGTCATGTTGTTCTTCTACCAGGTTCCTTTTGGCACCACGGATCCCGAATTTGGCATGGACATCAGCTTCTACACCAATACGCTGCCGTTCCTTGGCTTCACGGTGGGCATGCTCATCAGCGCCACAGTCATTGCCTTCATTGCCGGCTTGCTCACGCACTACCTCTACGGCGCCATCCGCCTGACCGAGCGCGGCTTCTTCACCTCCCGTGCCGCCCAGATTCACATTGCCGTCATTGCCGGCGTCTTCTTGATCCTGCTCGGCCTTAACTTCTGGTTGGGCCGCTACGCCACGCTGCAGGACAACGGCGGCTACCGTGCCGGTGCCATGTTCACTGACGTCAATGCTGTCATCCCCACCAAGGCGATCCTGGCTGCCGCCGCCATCATTGTGGCGATCCTTTTCATTGTTGCCGCCTTCATTGGCAAGTGGAAGCTGCCGCTGATTGGCGCGGGCATGCTCGCCGTGACAGCAATTGTTGCCGGCGGAATCTACCCCCTGGCGGTCCAGGAATGGCAGGTCAAGCCTTCCGAAGGCGACGTGGAACTGCCCTACATTGAGCGCAACATTGAGATGACGCGCAATGCCTACGGCCTCTCCAGCATGGAGGTCACCCCGTACAACGCATCCACGACGGCGGAGGCCGGGGCCCTGCGCAAGGACGCCGACACTGCCGCCAACATCCGCCTGCTTGACCCCAACCTGATGTCCTCCACCTTTGCCCAGCTGGAACAGTTCCGCCCGTACTACAAGTTCCCGAAGACACTGAACGTGGACAGGTACACCATTGACGGCAAGGTTCAGGACGCGGTCATTGCTGTGCGTGAGCTGAACCCTGAGGGCATCAACCCCAACCAGCAGAGCTGGTACAACCAGCACCTGGTGTACACGCACGGCTACGGCATGGTGGCCGCCTACGCCAACACAGTCACATCCGATGGCAAGCCCGATTTCATGCAGTCAGGTGTGCCTTCAAAGGGTGTGCTGGGCACTGACACGAGCTACCAGCCGCGCATTTACTTTGGCCAGTCCACCACTGACTACTCCATTGTTGGCGCGCCTGAGGGAACAGCCCCTATTGAGCTTGACCGCCCCCAGGGCAGCTCCACCACCGCTGGAGCCGACGATCCTGCCTCCGAGGCGCTGACAACCTTCACAGGCGACGCCGGCCCCAATCTGGGCAACTGGTTCAACCGCCTCATGTACGCCCTGAAGTTCCAGTCAACGGACTTGTTGCTGACCAACGGAGTCAATGAGAAGTCGCAGATTCTTTACGACCGCACGCCTGCCGAACGGGTTGCCAAGGTGGCCCCGTACCTGACCCTGGACGGCAACCCGTACCCGGCAATTGTTGACGGCAAGGTTAAGTGGATTGTTGACGGTTACACCACCAGCTCCTACTACCCGTATTCGCAGCAGCAGCAATTGCAGGAAGCCACCACCGACTCCCTGACGGCGGCCAACGGTGCGGTGCCGCTGCCCAACGCCTCCGTCAACTACATCCGCAACTCGGTCAAGGCCACAGTAGACGCCTACGACGGCTCGGTGGACCTGTTTGCCTGGGATGCCCAGGACCCCATCCTGAAGTCCTGGCAGAAGGTTTTCCCCACCACTGTCAAGCCGTTCTCGGAAATGTCAGGGGACCTGATGGCCCACGTGCGCTACCCGGAGGACCTCTTCAAGGTCCAGCGTGAGCTGATGGGCCGCTACCATGTCACCGATGCCAGGGACTTCTTCAAGAACACGCTGGCCTGGAGCGTCCCTGACGATCCCACCACCCCGGCCAAGGACAAGCAACCGCCGTACTACATGTCACTGAAGATGCCCGGGAAGGAAAAGACGGCGTTTTCGTTGACCACTGACTTCATCCCGCAGGAAGTCCAGAACACCGACTCCCGTAACATCCTCTATGGCTTCATGGCGGCAAATGGTGATGCCGGCAATGTCAAGGGTGTCAAGAGTCCCAACTACGGCAAGCTGCAGCTGCTTGAGTTGCCGGATGCCACGCAGGTGCCAGGACCTGGTCAGGTCCAGAACACCTTCCAGTCCAATACTTCCGTTTCGGAACAGTTAAACGTGCTCAAGCTGGGCCAGTCCGATGTCATCAACGGCAACCTGCTGACCCTGCCCATGGGTGGCGGCATGCTGTATGTCCAGCCTGTTTACGTGAAGTCCACCGGTTCAACCTCGTACCCCACCTTGCAGAAGGTTCTGGTGGCTTTCGGCAACGACATTGGCTATGCAGATACGCTCGATGAGGCCTTGGACGCGCTCTTTGGTGGTGACTCCGGCGCCGCCGCGGGCGATGCCGGCGTGGACAAGGGAACCGGCTCAGGGGGAAGCTCCTCCGGCACGGGTTCGCCCACCAGTTCCAACCCTGCCCTGGCCAAGGCCCTCAATGACGCCAGCAAGGCCATCAAGGACGGCCAGGCGGCACTGACCAAGGGCGACTTCGCTGCCTACGGTGAGGCCCAGAAGCGACTGGAGGCGGCACTCAGTGCAGCGCTGGCCGCTGAAGGTGCGGCGGCAACGCCCGCACCCACCGCCACGGCAACGCCGAGCGCCAAGCCCTAGCGACGTCGCAGCTGCATGAAAAAGGCCCTGTCACCTCCCGGTGACAGGGCCTTTTCTGTGGCCGGCAGGGTGAAATTCGCGTAAACACGGGGCAACCAAGGCGGGAGACGAAGGTCACGTCCTCTCAGTTTGGCGCCCGGGGCCGGGGCAGCGTAAAGTAATAATCACATCGCGGGGTGGAGCAGTTCGGTAGCTCGCCGGGCTCATAACCCGGAGGTCACAGGTTCAAATCCTGTCCCCGCAACCATGTAAAAGAAAGTCCCTGGTCTTCGGATCGGGGACTTTCTTGTTTCCCCGAAACATCTGTGACGCGGTAGATGCAGTGGATAGCGCTTTCCTCAAGAGAATTGATGCAACTACTGCGCCACAGATGGTGTGTGGAGTCTGTGGAGCCAGAACACCGGCACCGGGACACGGGGATGGTCGCTCAGGTCCTTGGGCGAGTCCTCGGGAACCCGATGCGGCAGGAGCTTGGGCCCCCGCATGGGTGGCCGCTTCGAGGATCAGGATGTTCACAGGCGAACCTCACCGGCAAACCACGCATCAAGATGGTGAGGCCGGCAGCAGCAATGGCCTGCGCCACCACAAGCGGGCGCAAGCAAATTGACTGTTTGAGAACCAATGCCTGAAAAGGGTCATCGATGTCAATCATTCCCGTGGCAATCAGAATCAGTGCAACACCCATTGCCACAATTTCCAGCGGGACATTCTTCCCTACGAATATGACGATGGTGGTTGCCGGAATTGTCTGAAGGACAGCTTCTTTATGGCCGCACCACAATTCAAACAGCCCCCTAAATCGTTGGGGAATTGTAACCAGGCGAGGACCACCAACAACCTTCCAGCTGCGAATCTGGCAACGAAACACGGGTCCTTGAGCATCGTGGATTACTCACTGGGGAACAAAGGCTGCCCGTTCCGGTCAACCGAATTTGGGGTAAAAATGAACTTCCTTGAGACTCTTTGGTCCATCATTATCTTCTTCCTGTTTTTGTCTTACCTGATCCTGTTGTTTCAGATTGTTGCCCACCGTTTCCGCGACTCAAAGCTCTCCGGCTGGATGAAAGTCTTGTGGATCATTGGACTCGTGGTGCTGCCGTTCCTGACGGCACTGGTATACATCATCGTGCGGGGCCAAGGCATGACAGAACGCAGCGTTGCCCAGATCAACCAGGCCCAGAAGGAAACTGAGGAGTACGTTCGCCGCGTGGCTCACGCCCAGAGCCCTGCTGAGCAGATCGCCGCTGCAAAGGCTTTGCTTGACGCCGGAACCATCACCGAGGACGAGTACGCACAGCTCAAAGCCAAGGCCCTGGTCTAGGCGCCACAGCATCGGTTGGGGGCGGATGCATCATGGCCGCGACGGTGGCGTAACCAAGGCGGCAACAGACCTCAGTTTTTGAGAGGTGCCTGACAGGTGTGGAGGTGGTGGGGGACAAGGTTCCCCACCCCGCTGTCACCTTCTTGACACTCATCGGTGTCACCACCAAGGTGCACAGTCCTTCTGGCGCCTTCGGCATCCGCCTGCTTTTCATCTCCATGGCCACCCACTTCACCAACTTTTGTGTTGTGGGCGTGATTCCTGACGTCCCCGCAGCACAACAGGTTACGGAACACGCCTACTGAGCGATTTGATTGTGAATTTCTCCAAGGTTTCCTGACTGCCTGCCCTAAGCTTGCACGCATCACAGTGACGCGGCGGCGGACTCGAGCGGGTCCGCCGTTGTCCATTTTTCCTGAGGGAGAGAACTTTTAGTGAGCATCCTGACGTGGTTGAGCGAGCCCAACAATCTTGCCTGGATTCTGGTGGCCCTGCACGTGGTCCTTGGCGCCGTGGCAGTGGCCTACGTATCCGCGCGGCGCCGTCCCGCGACAGCCATAGCCTGGATGCTGACCATCATCTTCATCCCCTTTGTGGGAGTAATCGCCTACTTGATGGTGGGCATCAACAGGCTGCCCAAGGGCCGGCGGGACAAGCAAAAGTATGTCAACGAGCTGATCCTGGAGCGCACCGAGGGCCTTGACCAACCCAGCCATCGGGATGACTGGCCCCAGGGCCTGGCCGGGCTCGTCACCCTCAACAGCACCCTGGGTGCGCTGCCCATGGTGGGAGGCAACGACGTCGAACTTCTCCCGGACTACCACGGCTCCATTGCCGCCATGGCCGCGGAGATTGACCGGGCCGAGAAATACGTCAACGTCGAGTTTTACATCCTGGTGCACGACGACGCCACGCGGCCCTTCTTTGAGGCGCTGGGCCGGGCCGTGCAGCGCGGGGTGGCGGTGCGCGTGCTCAGCGACCACCTGGCGTCGGTCATGAACCCGGGGCGCAAGGAAACGTTGGCCGTGCTGGCTGCTCTGGGGGCCGAATATCACGCCATGCTGCCGCTGCGGCCCTGGCGCGGGCAATGGCAGCGGATCGACCTGCGCAACCATCGGAAGCTGGTGGTGGTGGACGGCCGGGTGGGCTTCACCGGCTCGCAGAACCTGGTGCACGAGAGCTACAACAAGAAGAAAAACATTGCACGCGGGCTGCGCTGGCACGAATTGATGATCCGCGTTCACGGGCCGTGGTCCGCGAGATTGAGGCTGTATTCGCCACCGACTGGTTCAGTGAGACCGACGAACTGCTGGAGCTGGACACCTCGCCCGTGGTGCTGGATTCGGCTCCGCACCGCGTGGATGCGCAGGTGGTGCCCAGTGGGCCGAGCTTTGAAAATGACAACAACCTGAAACTCTTTGTCTCCATGCTCCACCAGGCCACCGAACGGATCAGCATCACCAGCCCGTACTTTGTGCCGGAGGACTCGGTGCTGCTGGCCATCATCACGGCGGCCGGGCGCGGCCTGGATGTGGAACTGTTTGTGTCGGAGATTGGCGAGCAGGCCATGGTCTACCACGCGCAGCGCTCCTACTATGAGGCGCTGCTGCGGGCCGGGGTGAAGATCTACTTGTACAAGGCCCCGGAGGTGCTGCATTCCAAGCACTTCAGCATTGACTCGGATGTTGCCGTGATTGGCTCCTCCAATATGGACATCCGGTCATTCTCGCTGAACATGGAGATCTCCGTGTTGATCCACAGTGCCTCCTTTGTGGCGCAAATGCGCGAGGTGGAGGACGGGTACCGTGCCGACAGCCGGGCGCTGGAACTGGCTGATTGGGTCAAGCGCCCGTCGGGGGAAAAATTCTGGGACAGCGCCGCAAGGTTGACCTCAAACCTGCAATAGTCCCCACGCCCACACGCTATCGCAGCAATGGTCAGTTATTGGCCGACGCTATCGCAGACGGTGCGATAGCGTTCGCCGAAATGGCACCATTGCTGCGATAGCGTGTGTCAGGGGCGGGCTGTTTTGGCGGCCTTCGCGGCCTTCCCCTTGAACTTCGCGGCCTTGGCGGCGGCCCGTTGTTCGGCCAGCATGGCCTTCGACTCGTTGATATCGCCGATGAAGGGCCGCAGCCAGGCGGATTGCGGGTGCGAGTCGATCAGGATCGCCCGTGCGAACAGCGACAGCGGCACGGCCATCAACGCGCCCAGCGGTCCCAACAGTGCTGACCAGAAAATGACCGACAGGAACGTCAAGGTCATGTTCAGGTTCACTGAGCCGGAGACGAACTTGGGCTGGATGATGGACTGGATGAGCGAGTTGATGACCCCGTAAAAGGCCACCACGGCTATGAAGGACGGAAACCCGCCGGCCAGCAGGGCCATGATGGCTGCCGGGACCAGGCTGATCCAAAACCCAATGAACGTGATGAATCCGCAGACAAAGGCCAGCAGCGCCCAAAGCCCTGCCCCCGGCACGCCCAATGCCAGCAACAGAATCAGGTTCAGCACGGCCACAATGGCGCCGAAGATGGTTGTCATGACCATGAAGGAACGGGACAGCTCGGCGAAGTTTCCCAATGCCTCAACCACGGGGGCGCGCTTTTCCTTCACCACGGCAAGGATGGTGGGGAAGTAGGTGGCGTCAATGCTCATGAACATCACCAGCAGCAACAAGAAAACAGTCCCGGAGCCAACAATCATGACACTGCCAAGCAGGCCGTATGCGGTATCCAGCAAAACCCGCAAGTCGATTGAATCCACAACGGCGCGGACCTGATCGTCACCAATGCCCAAGGTGTCGTGCAGGAACACCATCAGGTCACCGCGCAGCTCGGCGATTTGCGGTGCGAACTGGGGCAGCAGCTGAGTCAACTGCACCGCCGACACCCAGAGCGAGGTGACGAGGGCGCCAATCATGGCGTACACGGCCACAATGGTGGAAACGGTGGCCAATGCGGCGGGGGACCCCTCGCAGGATGAGCCGTTGCTTTAGCGGACAGACACAGATGGTCGGAACTCAGGACTCCGGACATGGTAGTTGGCGGGATTGTGGGTTCGTTGAATTTCCGGG